>JBKOWB010000292.1:0-14083 GCA_046724195.1 Actinomycetota bacterium | reverse complement strand
GTATTAGCCCCCGTTTCCGAGGGTTATCCCAAAGCCCGGGGCAGGTTACTCACGTGTTACTCACCCGTTCGCCGCTCGAGTACCCAAAAAGGGCCTTTCCGCTCGACTTGCATGTGTTAAGCACGCCGCCAGCGTTCGTCCTGAGCCAGGATCAAACTCTCCAACAAAAACCTGAAGAAATCCAACCCCGACAACAAACAAAATTGCTGCCAAAGGAATCCCCAACCCCAAAAAAAGGGGCCACGGGGCATAACTATTTTGGCACTGGCTTATCAAGCACCCTGTTGAGTTCTCAAAGAACAACCACACACCGAAGCTCAACCTCCGTGAAGAGGAGGTCCTCGGGGCAACCTCGCCACTTTACCCGGTCAACTTCGTCGGCACAAGACCTGAGTCCCGCGGAAATCCGCGAGAGTCTTGTCGACATCGCCCAAGTGTTCCCCGCGCAGACTCACACTGCGAAGTGTGAGAGTCGTCGGGATGGCCCTGCAGACCGGCCGATGATCGTTGGAATCCGAAGATCCGGTCGCGATCCATCCGCCCGGCTCCTGCCGGCTTTCATACTCTACCCGGTCGATTTCGCGGGTGCAAACCCCGCATCGCCCGTGCCGTCGGTTAGCCTGGCACGCATCTCCGGCAGCCATCGGGCCACTCGATCGGCGACGTTGGCACCGCTGCGTCCGGGTTTCCCTCAAGCGGACGGAAACCTACGCCACGCCTCGCCGGCGACGCAAATCGACGCGTGTCTCCAGTTCGAGCGGCATCGCTCTGCGCCGTGTCAGAGTGACAACCATGGGATCTCCCCCGGTGCCCGCGTCCGACGCGTTGCTCGATCTCCTCATGCCGCTCTGGCAGTTGGTGATCGGTCTCCTTGTGCTGGTCACGCTCGTAGTGTCCGTACACCGGCTATTCATGCGGGGACCTTCGCGGATGGGCGGCGCGATGCTGTTGGTCGCCGGCGCAGTGGTCTGCGTGGCTGTGCTCAGCTACCTGTTCCAGACGTTCTGAAACCGGATCCGCCGAGTCCAGCAGCGGAGACGCTGCTTGTCCGCCGACCGGCGGCGCCGATTCCTACAGACGCCACCCGGGCGAGCCAGGCCTAGATCCGCCGATTCGCCAGACTGGGCAGCTCCCGCCGGATCTCCTCGAGCCGCGCCAAGTCAAGATCGGCTGTGACGATCCCCACGGTGTCCGGCGCCTGGGCAAGCACGAGCCCCCATGGGTCGATGATCATGCTCCGGCCGAAGCAGGTACGCGCCGGCTCGTGGTCACCGATCTGGCCGGCCGCCACCACGTAGCACTGGTTTTCGATCGCGCGCGCTCGAAGCAACACTTCCCAATGGTCACGCCCGGTATGCATCATGAACGCTGCGGGCACCACCAGCACCTTCGCCCCGCCGGCTCCGGCAAGCTGCCGGTACAGCTCGGGAAACCGCAGGTCGTAGCAGATCGACAGGCCCATCCGCACGCCGTCGATGTCGGTGACCACGGTGTCCGCACCGGGTGCTACGGTGCGTGACTCCTGGTAGGAGACGCGTCCGGCGATCTCCACGTCGTACAGATGGATCTTGCGATAGACCGCGGCGAGCTCGCCGCTGGGATCGAAGACCAGCGATGTGTTGTAGGTCCGACCAGCGTCCGGACCGACCTCATGGAACGACCCGGCGTGCACCCAGATGCCCAGCTCGCGGGACGCGGCGGCGAAGAAAGCCGCGAATTCCCCGTCGATCGGCTCCGGCTTCGGAGCGCTCGACGCGGGCCCGAGGTAGTCGACGTATTCCGGCAGCACCGCCAGGTCCGCGCCAGCAGAGGCCGCGCGACCCAACAGATCGCGCGCCACCGCTAGATTCCCGGCGCGGTCGTCGCGGGCGTTCAGCTGGCAAACGGCAACGCGCATGCCCTTGAGGGTACGGCCGGGCCGGCGTCGCTGTGCGTCCGCCTTACCGGCCGGCTATGTGTGGGGTGGCTCCTCGGTTGGGAACTCGATCAGACTCATCAGTCGGGGGCGGCGGCCGGGTGCGGGCTCGTTGCCTGCGCGGGCCGCGAAGACAGCGCGTACCTCGCCGGCCATCTCGGTGATCTCGTCCTCGCTGAGCCAGAGGATGCCCTGCCGGTAGCTGATCTGGTCGGCGAACGGGTCGGCACCGGGCCGGTCGAGATAGGCGTTGAACTCGGCGTGCAGGGCGGCCATGGCCGCGGCGAACCCGTGGCGGTGGTCGTCCAGCGACATTGACGCGCCCGCGTCGGGGTCGATCACGGTCCGGTCCCGGCGGAGCCGGTAGTGGCGCTCCACCGCGCCGCGCACCCGCTGCTCGTCGGCGACCTCCAGCACTCCCGCCTCGGCCAGCAGCCCGACGTGCCGGTACACGGTTGTCTTGGGGACGTCGGGCAGGCTCGCGCACAGGTCAGCGGTGGTGCGTACGCGTCCGCCGGACAGGGCGTACACGATGCGCAGCCGCACCGGGTGCAGAAGCAGGTCCAAGGTCTCCATCCCCTTACGATCCCATATCTGGTACCTTTCCCAAAACTGGGAACGCATTAGGGGGATGGAATGGCCGCGAATACGTCGACCGCACCGGCTCGACTGAGCAGCGAGGCCGTGAAGCCGTTGCGCACGCTGGATCCGGCCGGGGCACTGGACGATCTGCAATGGCTGGATGAGGTGATCGGCGACGCGCGCGTGGTGGCGATCGGCGAGAGCGCGCACTACAACCGTGAGTCCTACCAGCTCCGCCACCGCCTGCTGCGCTATCTGGTCGAGCGGCATGGGTTCGGTGCCTACGCGATGGAGTCGGGATTCGTCGAGGGATGGCGGGTCGACAACTGGGTCCGCGGTGGCGAGGACGCGCTCGGTCAGGTGATGGCGGACGGTATGACGTCGCTGATGGGACTGTGGACCCAGATGCGCGACCAGTTGGAGTGGATGCGGCAGCACAATCGCAGCGCCACGCAGCCGGTGGGCTTCTACGGCATCGACTTGTCCGGGTCGAATGCGTCCCTGCTGCCCGGCCTGGACGCCGTCATCGCCTACCTCGCGCAGGCCGAGCCCGAGTACCAGGTGGGCCCTGGCATCCGGGAGACGGCCTCCGCCTTCGCGGCGCCGTCCGCGTTCTCTGTTCCCGCCGCCATCGCCTCCTACGGGCAGCTCGCACCAGAAACCAAGGACGCGCTGACCGCAGGCCTCGCCGAACTCACCGCGCGAATGACCGGACGCCGCCTCGACTATCTGCGGCGGACCACGGCCGGCGCGTACGAGCGCGCGCTGCATTCCCTGCGCCTCGCGGTCACCCTCGACTCACTCGCCCGCGCGATGGCTCGCGGCGACCAGCAGGCGATGATGTTCAACCGGGACGCCGCGATCGCGGACACCGTCGACTGGATCCTGCGCCGGGAGGACCGGATCGTGTTGGCCGCCCACAACGGCCACATCCAGCGCTGGCCCGGCACCCTGCCCGGCATGCCCCCGGTGACGCCGATGGGCATGCACCTTGCCGACCGGATCGGCCAGGACTACCTGGTCATCGGCACCACCTCGGGGACCGGCCAGACCCTCAACACCGGTGCCGACTTCTACACCGGCACTCTCTTCACTACCTTGGAACCAGCCCAGCCCGGCAGCCTCGATGCGCTGATGGCTGCCAGCGGTGACGGGCCTTTCGCGGCCGATCTCCGGCGGTTGTCTTCGGCCGACGCCGGCGCCGTCCGGGCCGCCTCCCAGCAGCGGTTCGGCGCTTTCTACTCCGATCTGAGCCCGCTGGACGCCTACGACGTCATCGTCCACCTGCCCCACGTCACGGCAGCCGAACCCGACCCTGCCGCCCTCGCGTGTTCTCCCCGGGACGTGCGGGAGGTGTTCTCCCATTGGACGCCGCAGTAATTCCCATGCCAGCGCGGTCACCGACGACCGCGAGCAGCAAGCCGATCGATCAGGCGGACTTCTCTTCACGCTGGTCGCGGCGCCGGCGGCCGACGAACTCGCGCGGGACGATCGTGGGGTTGACGTTCTCGAGGACGACCTCGCGAGTGATCAGAACCCTCGCGGCATCGGGGTTGCTCGGCACCTCGTACATCACCGAGAGCAGGACCTCTTCCATGATGGCGCGGAGGCCGCGGGCCCCGGTGCCGCGGAGCATGGCCTGGTCGGCGATGGCCTCGAGGGCGGCGGTGTCGAACTCGAGCTCGACGCCGTCCAGCTCGAAGAGGCGCTGATACTGCTTCACGTACGCGTTGCGCGGCTCAGTCAAGATCTTGATGAGCGCGTCGCGATCGAGGGCACGCACCGTCGTGATGACCGGGAGCCGGCCGATGAACTCGGGGATCAGGCCGAACTTCAGCATGTCCTCCGGCATGACCTTGCTGAAGATGTCGTCGGTGTTCCGCTCGGAGATCGAGCGCAGGTGTGCGCCGAAGCCGACGCCGCCCTGGCCCACGCGGGACTCGATGATCCGGTCCAGCCCCGCGAACGCGCCGCCCACGATGAACAGGACGTTGGTGGTGTCGATCTGGATGAACTCCTGGTGCGGGTGCTTGCGGCCGGCCTGCGGCGGGACGTTCGCGACCGTACCCTCGAGGATCTTGAGCAAAGCCTGTTGGACGCCCTCGCCGGAGACGTCGCGGGTGATCGACGGGTTTTCGCTCTTGCGGGCGATCTTGTCGACCTCGTCGATGTAGATGATGCCCTGTTCGGCGCGCTTGACGTCGTAGTCGGCGGCCTGGATGAGCTTGAGCAGGATGTTCTCGACGTCCTCGCCGACGTAGCCAGCCTCGGTGAGCGCAGTCGCGTCCGCGATCGCGAACGGCACATTGAGCATCCGCGCCAGGGTTTGCGCCAGGTGGGTCTTACCGCAGCCGGTGGGGCCGATGAGCATGATGTTGGACTTGGCCACCTCGACGTCGCTGCCCGCACCGGGCGCGCCGCTCGACTCGGCCTGGATCCGCTTGTAGTGGTTGTAGACGGCGACCGACAGCGCCTTCTTCGCCTGTTCCTGCCCGACCACGTAGTTGTCGAGGAACTGGCAGATCTCCATCGGCTTGGGAAGCTCTTCCCATTTCACCTCGCCGGTCTCGGCGAGCTCTTCCTCGATGATCTCGTTGCAGAGGTCGATGCACTCGTCGCAGATGTAGACCCCAGGTCCCGCGATGAGCTTCTTGACCTGCTTCTGCGACTTACCACAGAAGGAGCATTTGAGTAGGTCGCCACCGTCGCCGATCCGTGCCACCTACGTTCTCCCTGCGCTCATCGGCCGGTCCGTGCCGGCGCCTGGCCCGAGGACGAAATGCCTCGTCGGTATCTGTTCGTCTGCCGACCCGCGTAATTGAGGTTGCAGGCTCGACGTTACCCGCTGAAGGGCACTTCTCCGACCCCCAAAACGGGCGTGTCAGGGGCCAGTCAGTGTAGCGTTCGCCCGACTGGCCCCTGACCGCGCTTGCTCAGTTGCCGACGCCGGCGGTCTGCAGGCTCTTCTTCCGGCTGACCAGGACGGTGTCGACCAGGCCGTACTCCTTGGTCTCCTCGGCCGTCATGATCTTATCGCGGTCGATGTCCTTGCGGACCTTCTCGATCGGCTGGTTCGAGTGCCGGGCGATCATCTCCTCCAGCTGGGTACGCATGCGGAGGATCTCACGGGCCTGGATCTCGATGTCCGAGCCCTGGCCGTACCCGCCCTCGGTGGCCGGCTGGTGGATGATGATCCGCGAGTGCGGAAGCGCCATCCGCTTGCCGGGCGTGCCCGCGGCGAGCAGCACGGCGGCGGCGCTGGCCGCCTGGCCGAGGCAGACGGTGATGATGTCGGGACGGACGTACTGCATCGTGTCGTAGATCGCCGTCATGGCTGTGAACGAGCCGCCGGGCGAGTTGATGTACATGGTGATGTCGCGGTCCGGGTCGGTGCTCTCCAGCGTCAGGAGCTGGGCCATCACGTCGTTGGCGGACGCGTCGTCCACCTGGACGCCGAGGAAGATGATCCGGTCCTCGAACATCTTGTTGTACGGGTTCGACTCCTTCACGCCGTACGAGGTGCGCTCGACGAACGAGGGCAGCACGTAACGGTTGTGCACCGGAGCGAACCCGGGAGGCAGGGTTAAGTCAGTCATGGTTCAGCTCCTCAGTTCAGCGTTCCGGCGCCCTCCGGGACCTGCGTGGCCCCGGTGATCACCTTGTCGATGAAGCCGTAGTCCTTGGCCTCCTGCGCCGTGAACCAGCGGTCCCGGTCGGAGTCGGCCTCGATCTGCGCCTGGCTCTGGCCGGTGTGGAAGGCCACGCGCTCCTGGAACATGCGCTTGGTGTACAGCATCTGCTCGGCCTGGATGGCGATGTCGGCGGCCGTACCGCCCATGCCACCCGAAGGCTGGTGCATCATGATGCGCGCGTGCGGCAGCGCGAAGCGCTTGCCCTTGGTGCCGGCGCAGAGCAGCAGCTGGCCCATCGACGCGGCCATGCCCATGGCCACGGTCTGGACGTCGTTGTCGATGAACTGCATCGTGTCGTAGATCGCCATGCCGGAGTAGACGGAGCCACCGGGCGAGTTGATCCAGAGGTTGATGTCGCGCTCAGGGTCCTCCGCCGAGAGAAGGAGCAGCTGCGCGCAGATGCGGTTGGCAACCTGGTCGGTCACCTCGCTGCCGAGGAAGATGATCCGCTCGCGCAGCAGGCGGTTGAAGACCGAGTCGTCGAGGTTGCCACTGATGGAGTCGCCTCGCAGGAGGGGACTCGCCGGAATGTGAAGATCGGTCATGGCAGCCCTTCGCAGCTGACTAAGTCGGCCGAAGATCCGGCCGGCAGGTTGTGCGTCGTACGTTCAACCTAACCGTTGTCGTGCGCCTCAGCTTCCCGCTCGGGGAGGTGTTCGCTGACAGCGCACCGGCTTCCCGCCGTACCGAAGAAGCGGGCCGGCCGCATGGGTCCGGCCCGCCGTTCCTGGGCTCAGTGGTTGTGGCCGGCGTGCTCGTCCTCGCCGGCCTCGCGGAGATCGTCCAGCGACAGGACGTTGCCGTCCGTGTCCTTCATGGTGACCTGCTCCATCACCCAGGCCAGCGCCTTGCCGCGGCGTACGTCGCCGAAGACCGCGGCCGCGGCGCCCGACTGGACGAGCTGGTCGTAGTACTGCTGGGGCTGCATCTGCGCGCGCTGCGCGCGATGCACGATCTCGTGACCGAACTCGTCGTCGCTGACCTGCACGTCCTCGGCGTCGGCGATGGTGTCGAGCAGCAGCTGGATGCGTACGCCCTCGGTGGCGGCCTCGGCGAGCTCCTGGTCGATCTGCTCCTCGGTCTTCTCCTCCGAGGACAGGTAGTCCTCGAGCGATGCGCCGATGCGCTCGAGCTGGTCGGTCATCGCCTGCTTCCGGCCCTCGACCTCGTCCTTGACGATGCCCTCGGGCGCCGGGATGACGGCGGCTTCGACGAGCTGCTTGAGGGCCTCGTCGCGGGCCGCGTAGATCTGCTCGACCTTCTTGACCTTGGTGAGCCGCTCGCGCAGGTCGTTGCGCAGCTCCTCCAGCGTGTCGAACTCGCTGGCCAACTGGGCGAACTCGTCGTTCACCTCGGGGAGCTCCTTGTCCTTGACCGTACGCACGGTGACGTGCACCTCGGCATCCCGCCCGGCGAAATCGCCGCCGACGAGCTGCGTGGTGAACGTGGTATCGGCGCCCGCGACCAGGCCGACCAGCACCTCGTCCAGGCCCGGGAGGAGCTGCTTGCTGCCGACCTCGTGGGAGATGTTCGTCGCGGAGCCGCCCGGTACCTCCTCGCCGTCCACGGTCGCGCGCAGGTCGAGCTGCACGTAGTCGCCCTCCGCGGCCGGCCGGTCCACCGTCTTCAGCGTGGCGAAGCGCTCGCGCAGGCCGTTGATCTGCTCGTCGATCTCGTTGTCGCCGACCTCGACGGCCGGGACCGTCACCGTGACAGCGGACAGGTCCGGGATGGTGATCTCGGGCCGGACGTCGACCTCGGCGGTGAACTTCAGCGGCTCGCCGTCGGTGAACTCGGTGATCTCCACCTCGGGACGGCCCAGCGTCTTCACCTCGTGCTCACGGACCGCGGCGAGGATCTGCTGCGGAATCGCCTCCTGTACGGCCTCGTTGAGCACGGCGCCGCGACCGACCCGCTGGTCGATCACCGCGGCCGGGATCTTGCCGCGACGGAAGCCCGGGACCTGCACTTGAGCCCCGATCTCCCGGTACGCCTTCTGCAGACTCGGCTTCAGCTCGTCGAACGGCACCTCGATGGCGAGCCGCACCCGAGTCGGGCTCAGGGTCTCGACGGTGCTCTTCACAGGCGTACTCCTTGTACCTTCTGAGTTTGGTGACAGTCGGGGTGGCGGGATTTGAACCCACGGCCCCTCGCTCCCAAAGCGAGTGCGCTACCAAGCTGCGCCACACCCCGTGGCGCCGCAAGTGTATGCGGTCGGCTGCGACGCGTGTGTCTTGGAGTCACCCCGGCGGCAATCCGGTTCGCGCGGGAGGCGGAGGGTTCAGTAAGCTGGGCCGCGCGACCCGGAAGATCGGGACGCATGCGGGCGTAGCTCAATGGTAGAGCCTCAGTCTTCCAAACTGATTACGCGAGTTCGATTCTCGTCGCCCGCTCCAGAACGAAGGCCCAGGTCAGAGGGAATGTCCCCAGCCTGGGCCTTCGCAATTGGCGGCTCACTCCACCGCATCGCATCCAGGTTGGCGTGTGCGTAGACCCGCCTCAAAGTGAGCGCGATAGTGTCTGCGGGCTTTAGTCACGCGCCCGGCTGGATGATCGTGCCGAGCGCATGACTTCAGGCAGCGGTGCTCGTCGTCAGACGGGATCAGAACGACAACGTTCCGCTCGCCGCGACCATGTCCACCTCGTGCAACGCTGCTTGCGACTCGGAGCAGCTGCCGTCGGGATTGCGGGCGCCAAGCCCGTGGGCCGTGGCCGTGCCGGTGAAGCTGCCGGACGCGGCGGCGAACTGCCCGGTGCCACCGACGATTTCCCCGGTTTGCTGCACCGTCAGGCTAAATAGGCAGCTGTTTGGGTTGAGGGAGAACGAGGTGACCTCCCCGCTGGTGCCGACGAGGTGCATGGTGCCCTCAGGGAAGACCAGATCGTCCCGGCTGACGTTGGGGGGGTCGGTGGGCAGGTTCGGGATCTCGACGATCTGGCCGACGCCGTTGAACACCCCCTTGGCGATGATCACGCTGCTGATCACTGTGCGGGTGCCCGACCGGCCCGAGGTCACGATCGTGCCGCTGAACGTCTCGCTCCCGGTCGTCGCCGCGGCCGCGGGCATAGCTGGGACTGCGGAGATAGCCAGTGCGGTCCCGGCGGCCAGCAGCGCGCCTGTCACCTGTCGTTTCATGATTCCTCCCCTGTCTGCGCAGTCAGCCCTGATGGTGAGTCGCCACACTCGACCTACCGCTTCACGCTTGCGGCGTTGGCCAGGCACGGCGTCGTGTCTCGTCGAGGTGGCGTGCCCGGGCGCTGCCCGCGGCTGTGCCTCTCAATCCGCTGGTCTAGTCACCTCGGCTGTGGTGATCTGGTCGGTGCCGGGAGCGGCCGCTGTTGGGCGTCGGCGCAGCAGGGCGATGCCCATGGCGAGCATGAAGACGAAGAAGCCGATGAAGCCGAGGCTGGAGACATTCGCGATCACCTGTGATGCCGGGCCGAGCAGGCCGAGCCATCCGGCGAGGAACCCGACGACCAGGCCCAGCCATCCGATCCACCGGGGCAGCAACCGGGTGATCAGGATCGCCGCGGCGTACATCGGTACGACCACACCCCAGCCGAGGAAGTTTCCGGCGGCGTTGGTGACCTGAGCGGTCGCGGCGAAGGTGTCGGCGGCGGCGCCCAGGGTGGTCTGCCCGGCGGGATCGGCGCGCACGTACGCCGGCACCAACTCGTACGCCATCGCGATCGGGATCAGGTGCGACACGGTGACCAGCGTCAACCCGACCACGGCCAGGACCGGCGCCAGGATCAACACCGGCCCGGCCGGCCGAAGCACGTCGTAGAAGCCCACCAGGGCAACGATCCCGAGGAAACCCATGAGGACGATGAGCCACGCCCCGGCGAAGAACAGCCCGCTCGCGCCGTCCACGTCGGCGATCCAGTCCAGCCCCGAGCGCCCGGTCTCCGGGATCAGAGTCTGAACCCCGCTGGCGGCCATCGCCGCGCCGCCCAGCACGAAGCAGACGACGGTCAAGATGGCGCAAACGGCGCCCACCGTGGACAGTCTGATCGTGCTCATGAGCCCTCCCGACCGACTCCGGCTTACCCGCATGATCGTCCTGCAGGACTCGGGCCCGTGGGGGTGTCCCACTGCGGCCCGCCCGGGCGCGTGTTTTGGGCGGCCGATCGTTAGCGCACCGGGGTCACGAAGCCGGTGACGCTGCCATCCACGACGATACTGAAGCCGTCCTCGGTGGCCTCCACGTGGAAGGTGCACGACGCAGTGGTGGCGAGCGGGGGCGAGGAGGAGCCCTTGCTGACCGGCGGATCCGTTTCGGTGGTCACGTTGCCCTCCGGGTCGGTCACCGTGATGGTGGTCTCGCCGAAGGCCGTCGGAACCAGGATCGAGTTGCTGGCCACGTCGTGGGCAGGTGTGAACTGGCCGTTGCCGGCCACGACGACCTGGTAGGTCACGCCGTTGTCACAGGCAACCGGAAACGCTTCGCCCCTCGGATCGGCGGCGGCGACGCCGCTGGCGCCGAGTGCCGTCACTCCTGCAGCCACGGCCACAAAGGCGACGCGGCCGGATACTCGCTTGATCTTCATGAGTACTCCCTTCTTGGCCCGCGCGGCTGGCGCGGGGGCGCAGGGTAGACCTGTCAGAAATAGCCCTCCCAGGGGTGTCGTAGCTCCGTCACCGACGCCTCCACCGGCCATCCTTCACGGGCAGTGTCGCGAATCGCATCGACGGAATGAACGAGCCGATCCAAACGATCATCCATCGAGCATCCCCATGTCGGTCTTGGACGCAAAACGCGAGGCACCGCGGGATGCCGCTTGACAACCGTCTTGGGGAAGTCCGGTACAGCCGCGACGTATCACAACGCCACCAGCGTTACCAGACCACACCGTGCACGAGCCGCGGCGCTGGCCGCGGTCGGTCTCGCGCTCGCCGCCGGGGTGACCTTCTCCTGGATCTTCGCGCTGCTCGGACTGGTGGTCCGGGACGCGGAGTCGGCTAGCATCGGCGGGCTCGTGGCCGTCATCCCACTGATCTTCACCAGCCCACGTTCGTCCCGGTGGCAACGTTCCCCGGCTGGCTGCAGGCCTTCGCGAAGGTCAACCCGATCACGGTCACGGTCGACGCGCTGCGGGCATTGTGCCTGGGCGGCCCCACCGCCACGGCGGTGTCGCAGGCCGTCTTCTGGATCGGCGGCCTGCTGGCGGCCGCCGGGCCGGCGGCGGTCATCCGCTACCGGCACACCACCTGACCCCTGCAAGGCGCAGGCAGAACGCCCGCACAGCGCCGAAGAGCCGGCAGGGCGCTGGTGAAGCGGGCGAAGCGCCGCAGAGCTGCAGTGCAGCCGGCGAAGCGCCGGCGGCGCGATCAACGCACCAGTCGGGCCGCGATGGCGGCGGCGACCCGGTCCGGCACCTCGACGGGCATGCCATGCGCGGCGTCCTCGAGCGTGAGCTCCTCGGCGATCCCGCCCTTGGCGCGGTACTCGTCGAGGACGGCACGGGTCTGCCCGACCATCGGTTGCGGAGGCAGCACGGCGTCGCCGGGCCAGCCGGGGACCGCTCCGAGCTGGCCCAGGTAGGCCAAGTCGAAGACGGAGGTGTCGCTGACGACCTGGTCCTGCGCTCCGCGAACCCAGGTGATGGGCGGCTTGCGCGCCAGGTCGACGACGGCCGCGGCGTTGAAGTACTTCGGCGACATGGTGTTCAACACGCCGCGCGTGCCGGGTGCGACGCCCGGCCAGTTCGGGGACGTGGTGGCGTCGCCGGGGTAGAAGTCGTCGCCCACGCGGGTAAGCAGCACCTCGTCCAGCAGGAATTCCTCGTCGACATTGGCGGCGTTGCCGCGCGGGCCGAAGTAGTCACGGACGATGACGCGCGGGCTCGTGACCGGATCGTCCTCGGAACGGTCACCCTCGGCGAGCCGGCGGCAGAAGTCCGGTGCGGCGGTGCCCCCACCGGACGCTGCGTAGTCGTCGAAGCAGCGCTTGCCGTCGAGACCTTTGACCCCGCCCCAGCCGTACGGCGACAGCGGCGCGATCATCGTCAGGGAAGCCAGGTCGTCCGGGTACGCCAGGGCGTACTGCCACAACACGCCGGCGCCCATCGACCAGCCGGCCGCGTTGACCGTACCGTCGCCGGCCAGGCCGAGCGTGACCAGCAGTGACCGGACGTCGTCGACCATGTCCCCGAGGCCGCGGGTCGCGTCGATCGGCCCGGCTTCGGTTCGCCCGAAGCCGCGCAGGTCCGGCGCGACGACCCGGACGTCGTCGGGAAGCAGCTCGGCGACGTAGCGCCACCAGCCACCGCTGACCAGGTTGCCCTGCACCAGCAACAGCGGGATCCCGTCCTCCGGCCCGCTGGTCCACACGTGCGTTTCGAGCCGATCCGTCATTACCATCGACGATCCCCAGTCACCCATGGTGCGGAGTCAACCACTGACGCGGCGCGCGTCACAAGAAGATCGCTACTGCGGCCGGCCGGGCGGGTCCTGGACTAGGCTCGCGGCCGTGAGCGAGCACAGCGGCAAGATCCGGGCATCATGACCGAGCTGGTCCGCGCCGTCGTGCGCGAGCAGGTCGCGACGCTCACGCTCGATTCGCCGCACAACCGCAATGCCCTCTCTGACCAGCTGGTCGCGGAACTCGCCGACCGCCTCGGTCAGGCCGCCGCCGATCCTTCGGTACGGGCCGTCGTGCTCACAAACGCAGGCCGGGTGTTCTGTGCCGGCGGGGATCTCAAGGCGGCCGGCGGCGGCTCCATGGCCTCCTCGACGAGCGGGATCATGGCGCTGCTGGTGGGCATCGTCCACCTGCCAAAGCCGGTGATCGCTGCCATCCGCGGCCACGTGCGGGCCGGCGGCATGGGCCTCATTGGCGCCTGTGACCTGGCGGTCGCCGACCCGTCCGCGTCGTTCGCGTTCACCGAGGCCCGGATCGGCCTGGCGCCCGCAATGATCTCGCTGACCACGTTGGACCTGATGGAACCACGTGCCGCGGCCCGTTACTACCTGACCGGCGAGACGTTCGACACCGAGACCGCGGCCCAGATCGGCCTCATCACGGCCGCGGCGCCGGACGGCGGCCTGGATGAGGTCGTCGAGGGCCTGGTCGCCGCGATCCGGGAGACGTCGCCGCAGGGCTCGGCCGAGACGAAGCGGCTGCTGACGGCGCAGCGGCGGGAACGGATCGCGGCGCGGGCCGACGAGATGGCGGCGCTGTCGGCGAAGCTGTTCGCCAGCCCGGAGGCGCAGGAGGGCATCCACGCGTTCCTCGAGCGCCGCCCACCCGTCTGGCGCTCGTCCGTCTAGTCCGCCGGCCGTCCGGGCGCCGATGCCTTTGGTCATGCCACCCCCGCCGCCCCCTCCATCGCACCCATCTGTGGATGCTCGCCGCGGAGCCATCGCCGCGCCGTCGCCGGGGGCATGTCGATCTCGCGCCGCATCGCCCGCGTCATGTGCGCCTGATCCGCGAAGCCGGTGCGCACCGCGAGCGCGGCCAGGCCGTCGCGGCCGTCGGTCAGCTGGTCGAGCGCGGCCCGTACCCGCAGCGTCCGCCGGTAGGCGCCGACCGTCGCCCCGGTGACACGCCGGAACGTGCGCGACAGGTACCAGGGCGACCACCCGGCCAGGGCGGCCAGATCGTCGAGACTCAGCGCCGGGTCGACGTCGAGTGCGGCGCGGACCTCGTCAACCGCGCGGCGAACGGTGGCGCTCACCGGCCTGGGCCGCGCCGCCGGCAGGAGCGCATCGATCAGCGCCACTCCGAGGTCGACCATCTCAACCCGCGAAGGGGCACCGGCAACGGTGATCGTGCCGGTATCGGGATCGGCGACCGCCGTCGAAGCGGCGGCACGCGCAGCGCGGACGCCGGCTGGCTCGGCGCCTCCGCGCGGCCGTGCGACCCCGCCGGCTGGACCGCCGCGGTCGGAC
>JBKOWB010000436.1:0-3552 GCA_046724195.1 Actinomycetota bacterium | reverse complement strand
CCACCATCAAGGTGCCCAAGGGCCTTTCCGGCCGGCTCTACATGTCGTTCGGTAGGAAGCTGGACTTCCGGCTCACCACGGACGGCGTGGTACAGCCCGCGCCGTGGGCGGCCGGCGACCCGAACCGGGACATCCTGTTCGACTGGAGCGAGTTCACGCTCAACGACTCGGGCCTGTGGCTCAACAGCTCCCAGGTGGACATGTTCGCCATCCCGCACGTGGTCAGCGTGCAGGGCGGCAACGGCAGGATCTCGAAGACCGGCGAGCTCAGGCCCGGCGGGCGGCAGCGGGTGATCGACGCGATCAAGGCGCAGCCCGACTTCGCGAAGACCGTCTACACCCGCTCCGACGGGACCGTGTTGCGGGTGCTGGCGCCGGGCAAGGCGGCCGACGGTGGACTGATGAGCCCGACCTACCTGGACCCGTACATCACGTCCGCGTGGAACGCGTACACCGGCAAGACGCTGACCGTCGTGCCGTTCGGCGACCAGCCGAACACCAAGTTCTTCGGGCGGACCGCCGGGAGCGTCATGAACTTCACCGACGCCACCGGCAGGACCGTGGCCTCGTTCACGAAGCCGTCGACCGCCAACGTGTGGGGCTGCGACGGCGCGCTCGGCGCGCCCAACGACCTGGTCGTCGGGCCCATCGCCCGGACGCTGTGCGCCGCGTTGCAGCGCGGCACGCTGGGCACGCTGGACACCCAGCCGAGCGGCCGGGCCGGTGACTTCTACCGGAACAACGTCCCCAACCAGTACGCCAAGATCATCCACGAGAACATGCTCGACGGGAGGGCGTACGCGTTCGCCTTCGACGACGTGCAGAACCAGGAGTCGCTGGTGCACGACGGCGATCCACGCTCGGCCGGTATCAGGCTGACCCGGTTCTGACGCTCGTTCATCGCCCGGCGTGTCAAGTCATTTCTCGCTGACGCGCCGGGCTTTTACGTTTCGGCGACATGGCATTTTCGAATGGTGTGACGGGAAGCACGTAAATCGCATTCCGGGAATCGCCGCCGCGCCCCCGAACTTGTCGTACCTGCGTTGGACGCTGACTAGCGACCGCTCGGAACGACCGATGGGGACGACCATGACTCTCGCACCTGAACGCACCGCCGTCGCAGTACCGTCTTCGCCCGGCGAGCTCATGTCCACGCGGGAACGGCTGCGCCTCGTGCTCGTGCTGGGCTTCCTGATAGCCCTCGGCCCGCTGACCATCGACATGTATCTTCCGGCGCTGCCGGCCATCACCGCGGACCTGCACGCCACCGCCGCGGCGGTGCAGTTGACGCTGACCGGCACGCTCGCCGGCCTCGCGCTGGGCCAACTGCTCATCGGGCCGGTCTCGGACGCGATCGGGAGGCGCGCTCCGCTGCTGGCCGGCGTGGCCGTACACATCGTGGCGTCGGTCCTGTGCGTGGTCGCCCCGAGCCTCGCCCTGCTCGGCACGCTGCGAGTGGTGCAGGGCCTCGGTACCGCCGCGGCCATGGTGGTCGCGATGGCGATCGTGCGTGATCTCTTCGAGGGTCTCGCCGCCGCGAAGCTGCTCTCCCGGCTGATGCTCGTCATGGGCGCCGCGCCGATCCTGGCGCCGACGCTGGGTGGCATCGTCCTGAGCTGGACGTCGTGGCGCGGCGTCTTCGTGGTGCTGGCGGCGTTCGGCATCGCGATCATCACGGTCGCGGCGCGGGCCCTGCCCGAGACGCTGCCCGCGCAGCGGCGGCGTTACGGCGGCGTGCTGGGAACGATCCGCGACTACGGCCGGCTCTTCTCTGACCGGGCGTACATCGGGCTGATCCTGGTCGCCGGGCTCGCGATGGCGGCCTTGTTCGCGTACGTCTCCGGGTCGTCGTTCGTGTTCCAGGAGCAGTACGGCATGAGCGAACAGCAGTTCGGCTTCGTCTTCGGCGCGGGCGCGGTCGGCCTCATCACCGCGACGCAATTCAACGTGCGGCTCCTGCGTCGTTGGACGCCTTCGCAGATCTTGGCCGCGTCGCTCGGCTTCGGCGCGCTGGCCGGCCTGACGCTGCTGGTGTTCGCGGCGACCGGCTTCGGCGGGCTCGCCGGCGTGCTGGTGCCACTGTGGCTGGTGCTCGCGTCGGTCGGGCTGGCCCTGCCGAACGCGCCGGCGCTCGCGCTGTCCCGGCACGGCGAGGCCGCCGGCACCGCCGCGGCGCTGCTCGGAGCCGTGCAGTTCGGCATCGGCGCGCTGGCGGCTCCGCTGGTGGGCCTGCTCGGCGTCGGCGCGGTCGCGATGGCCCTGGTGGTGGCGAGCGGCCTGGTCGCCGCGAGCGCCGTGCTCGTGCTGGTGGTTCGCCCACGCCGGCTGCCAGTCACCGCGGCCGAGACCGCCCCGGCCACCGCGTCCTGACCCGCCTCCCCGACCGGGCTGGTCGCCACAACGAGCCACCACTCCGTCGGGCATCTGCAAGGCCGGGTGGGCTTTTGCTGCCGCATGTGCGAGCCTAGGCTGGGCGCGTGACGACGTACAGGATCGGTGAGGCGGCGGAGCTGCTCGGCGTCAGCGTGGACACCGTACGGCGCTGGGTCGACGCGGGCCGGCTCGGGGCGGCCCGGGACGATCACGGGCACCGCAGCATCGCGGGCGGCGATCTTGCTGAGTTCGCCCGGTCGCTGGCCGACGAGCCCGACGCTAGGTCTCGGCGCTCGTCGGCACGCAACCGGATGCGCGGCGTCGTGGTCGCGATCACCCGCGACACCGTGATGGCGCAGGTGGACATCCAGGCCGGGCCGTTCCGGGTGGTGTCGCTGATGAGCCGGGAGGCCGTGGACGACCTCGGGCTCGAGATCGGGTCGACGGTGGTCGCGGTGATCAAGTCGACGAACGTGGTCGTAGAGCGAGGGGACGACGACAGATGAGGGTCAGGTCGCTGGCGGCGTTCGCGCTGGCGGCCGCGGTCGCCACCACCGCGGCATGCGGGAACGGCGAAACCGTGGCCTCGCCGGGACACGGAGCCGGCTCGAGCGCCGTCGCCGGCACAGTTACCGTGCTCGCCGCCGCCTCGCTGACCGAGTCGTTCACGACCATCGGCAAGAACTTCGAGTCCGCCCACCCCGGCTCGACCGTGACTTTCTCGTTCGCCGGCAGCTCGAGCCTGGCCCAGCAGATCACGGCCGGCGCGCCGGCCGACGTGTTCGCCGCGGCGAGCCCGGCGACGATGAAGACCGTGACCGACGTCGGCGACGGCGACGGCACGCCGGTGCCGTTCGTCAAGAACCAGCTGGTCATCGCCGTCCCGAAGGGCAACCCGAAGAGACTCACCTCGCTCGCCGCGATCGCCAAGCCAGGGGTCAAGGTCGCGCTCTGCGCCACCCAAGTGCCGTGCGGCGCGGCCGCCGCCAAGGCGCTGGCGGCGGCCCGTGTGACGATCACCCCAGTCACCCTGGAGCAGGACGTCAAGGCCGCGCTCGCCAAGGTGAAGCTGGGCGAGGTCGACGCGGCGCTGGTCTACCGCACCGACGCCGAGGCGGCGGCGTCCGACGTGGAGGGCGTCGAGTTCCCCGAGTCCGCGGGCGCGATCAACGAGTACCC
>JBKOWB010000408.1:0-3083 GCA_046724195.1 Actinomycetota bacterium | reverse complement strand
TGACCGTGAGGAGGCTGAACAGCGCGATCATGACCGGGATGAAGCCGGCCCGCCACGCGACCAGCTCGCCGACGCTGGAACCCGTGAGTTGCCCGTAGAGCGCGACGAAACCCGCGTTGTGGACGCTGATGTCCGCGTAATGCTGCCGGTCCGCATCGGTGGGAAACAGTCCGTTGAACGAGGAGATGTAGCCGACCGGAATGATCCCCAGCGGGACGACCCAGAGCGGCAACAGCACGCGATCGCGCCGCAGGATCAACCGCATCAGCTTGCCCGTGCCGGTCAACGATGACGTGGTCATTTCGAGGCCCCCTGGTACTGCCGGAGGAACAGTTCCTCGAGCGTGGGCGGGTGGCTGACCAGGCTGCGCACCCCGACGTTGACGAGCGTCTGCAGCGCCGGTTCGAGCGCGTCGGTGTCCACGTCGAAGGCGACCGTGCCGTTTTCCGTCCGCAGGTCGTGCACGCCGGGCAGGTTGGCCAGGCCGTCGGGCGCGCCGACCAGCTCGGCCTTGATCGTGGTCCGGGTCAGGTGCCGCATCTCGACCAGCGTTCCGGTCTCGACCGCCCGGCCGTCGCGGATGATCGTGATCCGGTCGCAGAGCGCCTCGACCTCGGAGAGGATGTGGCTGGACAGCAGCACGGTCCGGTCGCCGCGCCGCTTCTCGTCGCGGATGATGTCGCGGAACACCGCCTCCATGAGCGGGTCGAGGCCGGAGGTCGGCTCGTCGAGGATGAGCAGTTCCACGTCCGAGGCGAGCGCGGCAACCAGCGCCACCTTCTGCCGGTTGCCCTTGGAGTACGCCCGGCCCTTCTTCCGCGGATCGAGGTCGAAGCGCTTCAGCAAGTCGTCGCGGCGCGCGGTGTCGAGCCCACCGCGGAGCCGGCCGAGGAGATCGATCACCTCGCCGCCGGAGAGGTTGGGCCAGAGCGTGACGTCGCCCGGCACGTACGCGAGCCGGCGGTGCAGTGCGGTCGCGTCCTTCCAGGGATCGCCGCCAAGGACCGTGGCTGTGCCGCCGTCCTGGCGCATCAGGCCCAGCAGGATCCGGATGGTGGTGGTCTTCCCGGCGCCGTTCGGGCCCAGGAAGCCGTGCACCTCCCCGGTCTGTACGCGCAGATCCAGCTCGTTCAGGGCTAGGGTCTGCCCGAACCGTTTGATCAGTCCTTCGGCATCGATGGCCTCGGTCATGGTTCTCACTCCTCGGTGGTTTCGGCAATCAACTTGTCCAGTACCGCGCGGACCGCGGCTTCCTGGTGGGTGGGCAGCGGATGGGCGAAGACCTCCACCGCGCCGCGGAGCACGCGCAGGTGACCTGCGGGCTTGGTGACATCCGTACCGAGCGCCGCGGATAGCTGGTCGGCCATCAGGAACATCCCCATCTGCATGGCGACCAGGACCGCCGCGTACGCGCGCTGGTCCTCCACGTGGATGCCCTGGCCGTCCAGCCACTCCTCGCCGACCTCGACCATGCGGGCGAACATGGCCGATGTCGACGCCGGACTGTCCAGCGTGGATCGGACGAGATAGCGCTGCAGCTGCATGGCGGACGGGTGGATCGCGCCCAGGAATGACGGGTCCGGGGACTCCCCGTCCTCGAGAATGCGGGTCCGGATCCGGGTCAGCTCGGCCATCGCGTAGTCGTCGCAGGCTCGACGCAGGCCGTCCTTGGACCCGAAGTGGTGCCGCACCAGACCGGATGACACGCCGGCCGCCTGCGCGATGTCGCGGATCGTCGCGGGGCCGATGCCCCGCTCGGCGAAGAGCGTGATCGCCGCGTCCCGGATCCGGGCGCGAGCGGTGAGGTCTTCAGGACTACTCACGCGTATAGCGTACTACACAGCCGTGTAGCCGGATGGACATTGTGTCGCGGGACACGGCGCGGGGCCGCTGCGCACCGGCAGCGGCCCCGCCCGGGTTTCCTCAGGCGACCGGCGGCTCCCCAGGCGACCGGTGGCTCCCCAGGCGACCGGCGGCTCCCCAGGCGACCGGCGGTGGCGGGGGCGCCGCGCCCGTCATGATGGCCACCGCCTCCGACATCGAATGCGACTTGGGCGTGATCACCGTGGCTCGCCGGCCCAGCCGCATGATTTGGATGCGGTCGGCGACCTCGAACACGTGCGGCATGTTGTGGCTGATCAGGATCACCGGCAGACCGCGATCGCGGACGTCGCGGATCAACTGGAGCACCCGGTTGCCCTCCTTGACACCCAGCGCCGCGGTGGGCTCGTCCAGGATGACCAGCTTGCTGCCGAACGCCGCGGACCGTGCCACCGCGACGGCCTGGCGCTGGCCGCCGGACAGCGACTCCACCGCCTGGCCGATGTTCTGCAGCGTGCCGATGCCGAGCTCGGACATGTGCCGCTTGGCTTCGGAGCGCATGTGTCCGCGATCCAGCATGCGGAACACCGAGCCGAGCGGGCCGGGACGGCGTTCCTCGCGGCCGAGGAACAGGTTGTCGGCGATGTCGAGACCAGGCGCGACAGCCAGGGTCTGGTAGACGGTCTCGATGCCGGCCGCGCGGGCTTCCATCGGATTGTGGAAGTGAACCTGCTTGCCGTCCAGATAGATCTCCCCGCTGTCCGGGGTGAGCGCGCCGGACAGCGCCTTGATCAGGCTCGACTTGCCGGCGCCGTTGTCGCCGATCACCGCGAGGATCTCACCCGGGTACAGCTCGAGGTCGCCGCTCTCGATCGCCGTGACTCGCCCGTACCTCTTGGTCAGGCCCTTCGCCTGGATGACCGGAGTAACCGTTCCGACAGTCGCGGCCGTCATGTCTGGGCCTCCTTTGCCATGCCCTCCTGGCCCTCGCTTCGCTCGGTGCAGTCGGTCATGTCTTTACCTTTCTGATCCACTGGTCGAGCGACACGGCGACCAGGACGAGCAGGCCGATCGCGAAGCCCTGCCAGACGACCTCGACGCCGGCGAGTTGCAGGCCGTTGCGGAACACGCCGACGATGAGCGCGCCGATGAGGGTGCCGAGCACGCCGCCGCGGCCGCCGAACAGGCTCGTGCCACCGAGCACGACGGCGGTGATGGAGTCGAGGTTGTACTCCGTGCCGACGTTGGGGCTGGCGGACGCG
>JBKOWB010000108.1:0-4936 GCA_046724195.1 Actinomycetota bacterium | reverse complement strand
CGACGAGATTTCGCAGGTCAACGCGGGTGCGGTCCCGCTCGGCAGCCTTGGGCTGGTGGTCGGCGCGACTATCGGCGACACCGGTCACGACCTCTCCAAGGTGAACGGCCCGCTGCTCGCGCCCGGCCTCGGAGCGCAGGGTGCGACCCCAGCCGGGTTGCGGACCGTCTTCGGCGAAAGCTTGCCGAACGTGCTGCCGTCGTACTCCCGTGAGGTCCTCGGAGCCGGCCCCGACCTGGCCGGATTGCGGGCCGCGGCCCAGCGTGCGGCGGATGCCTGCCACGCCGCGCTAGGGTGAAGGGGCCTGCCTAGCAGGCCGGACTACAGCCGGTCAGGGGACACCCCCACGTTGCCGAAACGGCCGTTGACCGCTAGTTTTCCCGGCGCCGGGATCCACATGCCCCTTTGGTTCCCTGGCACACCACGTTTCATAGAAGCGCCGGTATTGGACTACCGCCGCGATAGGGACCTGAGGAGAACTGGTGCCGCTCCCGTCACTGAGCCCCGAACAGCGCGCAGCCGCGCTGGAGAAGGCCGCGGAGATTCGCAAGGCCCGGGCCGAGCTGAAGGATCAGCTCAAGTCCGGCAAGACCACCCTCGCCGCCGTGCTCGACCGCGCGGAGGGCGACGACGTCGTCGGCAAGCTGAAGGTGTCGGCGGTGCTGCAAGCGCTGCCGGGCATCGGCAAGATCCGGGCTACCCAGATCATGGAGAAGCTCAAGATCGCCGACAGCCGTCGTCTTCGCGGTCTGGGCGAGCAGCAGCGTAAGGCCCTCCTGGGGGAGTTCGCTGCGAACTGACTCATCGGCTCGTGTAGGAATGAGCCGTGAGCATGGATGACGATGCGCGCCCGGCAGCCCGTCTCACCGTCCTGTCCGGCCCCTCGGGGGTGGGCAAGGACAGCGTGATCGAGCTGATCCGGGCGCGCTCGCCATGGATCAAGCTGTCCGTTTCCGTGACCACCCGCAAGAAGCGCGACTACGAGACGGACGGTGAGCATTACCACTTCATCAGCCGCTCGGAGTTCCAGCGCTTGATCGACGGCGGCCAGCTCCTCGAGTGGGCCGAGTTCGCCGGCAACCTGTACGGCACGCCACGTGCCCAGGTCGAGGGCTGGCTCGCGCAGGGCCGGCCGGTGCTGCTGAAGATCGACCTGCAGGGCGCCCGGCAGGTCCGGGCCGCGATGCCCGAGGCCCAACTGGTCTTCCTCGCCCCGCCGAGCGTCGAGGAGCTCAAGCGCCGGCTGATCGGCCGCGGCACCGACGACGAGGAGACGATCCGGCGCCGGTTGGCGCACGCTGACGAAGAGCTCGCGGCGGAGAAGGAATTCGACAGAACGGTCGTCAACGACTTCGTCGAGCGTGCCGCGGACGAGCTGGTAGGATTGCTCGGTTCGTCATACCTGACCCCAGCTCAGGCACCCGATCATTAAGGATCAAAGACACTGTGGGAACCATCGCCAACCCCGAAGGCATCACCAACCCCCCGATCGACGAGCTGCTCGACAAGACCTCGTCGAAGTACTCGTTGGTGATCTTCGCGGCCAAGCGCGCCCGCCAGGTCAACGCCTACTACAGCCAGCTCGGCGAGGGCCTTCTGGAGTACGTCGGCCCGCTGGTCGAGACCACTCCGCAGGAGAAGCCGCTCTCGATCGCCATGCGTGAGATCAACGCCGGCCTGCTCACGGCCGAGGCGACCGACCAACCCTGACTTCGGCATACGGTTGACCCGCGTCCACGGGTGGGCGCGGGTTTTCGGCGTTGAGCTTCCGGAGCGATCATGACTGAGGTTGTGCTTGGCGTCTGCGGTGGCATCGCCGCGTACAAGGCCTGCGAGCTCCTGCGGCTGTTCACCGAGTCGGGCCACGGCGTCCGGGTCGTGCCCACCGCCGCCGCGCTGAAGTTCGTCGGCGCGCCCACCTGGGCCGCCCTTTCCGGCCGTCCGGTCGCCACCGAGGTGTGGGACGACGCCCACGAGGTGCCGCACGTGCGCATCGGCCGGCACGCCGACCTCGTCGTGGTCGCGCCGGCCACCGCCGACATCCTCGCCAAGGCGGCCCACGGCATCGCCGACGATCTGCTCACTAACACGCTGCTGACCGCGACCTGCCCGGTCGTGTTCGCGCCCGCCATGCACACCGAGATGTGGGAGAACGCCGCCACCCGAGCCAACGTGGCCCTGTTGCGGTCCCGCGGCTTCGTGGTGATCGAGCCCGCGGTCGGCCGCTTGACCGGCGCCGACACCGGCAAGGGCCGGTTGCCGGATCCGAGCGAGATCTTCGAGATCGCGGTCCGGCGGCTGCGCGGGAAGGGCGCCGACCTCGCCGGTCGCCGCGTCGTGGTCACCGCCGGCGGCACGCGCGAACCGCTCGACCCGGTCCGCTTCCTGGGCAACCGGTCGTCCGGCAAGCAGGGGTACGCGCTCGCCCGTACCGCGGTCGCGCGCGGCGCGCACGTCACCCTCATTGCGGCGAACGTCACCCTGCCCGACCCGGCCGGGGCCGACATCGTGCGCGTCGGCACCACCGAAGAACTGCGCAAGGCCACCATCGAGGCGGCCGCCTCGGCGGACGTCGTGGTGATGTCCGCGGCGCCCGCGGACTTCCGGCCCGCCACGGTCGCCAACCTCAAGATCAAGAAGCGTGACGACGGTACGGTGTCCCCGATCGAACTGGCCACCAATCCGGACATCGCCGCCGAGCTCGGCGCGACCAAACGGCCTGGTCAGGTGCTGGTAGCGTTCGCCGCCGAGACGCACGACGCGCTGGCGGGCGCACGGGTCAAGCTGGCCCGGAAGCGCGCCGACCTCATCGTCGTCAACGAGGTTGGCGTCGACCGGGTCTTCGGCGACGACCGCAACACGGTTACCCTGCTCGGCGCGGACGGAAGCGCGACGGAACTCGGCGAACTACCGAAAGACGATGTGGCCGATGCGATATGGGACGCGGTCATCCCGCGCCTGGTTGCGCTGGTCGGCGACCGTGGGACGCGCTGAGCGCCACCAGGACGCGGTGACTACACTTCCGCGGGACGACGTACTCGACAATTCTGAGGAGCACCGTGGCACGCCGCCTATTCACCTCCGAGTCGGTCACGGAAGGCCACCCGGACAAGATCGCTGACCAGATCAGCGACGGCATTCTCGACGCCCTGCTGGCGCAGGACCCTCGCAGCCGTGTGGCGGTGGAAACCCTGATCACCACCGGCCAGGTGCATGTGGCCGGCGAGGTGACCACCCAGGCGTACGCCGATATCCCCAGCATCGTCCGCGAGACGATCCTCGGCATCGGGTACGACTCGTCGAAGAAGGGCTTCGACGGCGCCTCCTGCGGCGTCAGCGTCTCGATCGGGTCGCAGTCGCCGGACATCGCGCAGGGCGTGGACAGCGCGGTCGAGTTGCGGGAGGGCAGCTCCGAGCACGTGCTGGACGCCCAGGGCGCCGGCGACCAGGGCATGATGTTCGGCTTCGCCTGCTCCGAGACACCGGAGCTGATGCCGCTGCCGATCGCGCTCGCGCACCGGCTCGCCCGGCGGCTGTCCACGACCCGCAAGGACGGCACGATCCCGTACCTGCGGCCGGACGGTAAGACCCAGGTCACCATCGAGTACGACGGCCTGCGCCCGGTGCGCCTCGACACGGTCGTCGTGTCGTCGCAGCACGCCGCGGACATCTCGCTCGAGTCGCTGCTCACCCCGGACGTCCGCGAACTGGTGATCGCGCCCGAGCTCGAGGGCCTCGGCCTGGACACCGATGGCTATCGGCTGCTGGTCAACCCCACCGGCCGGTTCGAGATCGGCGGACCGATGGGCGACGCCGGCCTCACCGGCCGCAAGATCATTGTCGACACGTACGGCGGGTACGCCCGGCACGGCGGCGGCGCGTTCTCCGGCAAGGACCCGTCGAAGGTGGACCGCTCGGCCGCGTACGCGATGCGCTGGGTCGCCAAGAACGTGGTGGCCGCCGGGCTCGCCGAGCGCTGCGAGACCCAGGTCGCGTACGCGATCGGCAAGGCCCACCCGGTGAGCCTGTTCGTCGAGACCTTCGGCACCGAGAACGTCCCGGTCGAGCGCATCGAGAAGGCCATCAACGAGGTCTTCGATCTGCGCCCGGCCGCGATCATCCGGGACCTCCACCTGTTGCGCCCGATCTACCAGCAGACCGCGTCGTACGGCCACTTCGGCCGCGAACTGCCCGACCTGCTCTGGGAGAACACCGACCGCGCCCAGGACCTGAAGAACGCAGCGGCCTGACCGCGTTATCCACAGGTCGGCTCGCGCCGACCGGAACCGTCGGGCCCGCGCGGCAGAATGATCGGGTGGCGGCGAAGAGCAAGCGCGGCGACCGGCAACCGGCGGAACGGTTGCCGGTCGCGCGCGTCTGCGTCGACGTGCCGCTCGCGCACCTCGACCGGTCGTTCGACTACCTGGTCGACGCGGCCGACGACGAGATCGCCCAGCCCGGCGTACGGGTCAAGGTCCGCTTCGCTGGCCAGCTCGTGAACGGCTGGCTGCTCGAGCGCGCGGAGTCGTCGCCGCACGCCGGCAAGCTGGCCTATCTGGACAAGGTCGTGTCCGCTGAGCGGGTGCTGGACCCCGAGGTGGCCCGGCTGGCCCGCGGGGTCGCCGACCGCTATGCCGGCAACCTCTCCGACGTGCTCCGGCTGGCCGTCCCGCCCCGGCACGCCCGCGTCGAGGCCCAGCTCACCCCCGCAGATCGGCCCGATCGCGTGGCTCCTTCCGATCTTGGAGGCACGCGGCCCTCAGGGGGGCCACACTTGTCCAAGATCCACTCGGCGGGCGCGGGGGACGCGGCGGGCGCGGGGGACGCGGCGGGCGCGGGCGGGTGGGGGGCGTACCGCGCCGGGGAGGCGTTTCTGCAGGCGTTGGGGGAGGGGCGCGCGCCGCGGGCGGTGTGGGCCGCCACACCCGGTGAGGAC
>JBKOWB010000193.1:0-12820 GCA_046724195.1 Actinomycetota bacterium | reverse complement strand
ACCCGGCACGGCGCGGCCCGGCGCGGCAGTGCCCGGCGCGGCGCGGCGTGTGGGACTACCCGGCGCAGCGTGGCGCGATCGATCATGAGGTTACTGCGCTCGGAACCGGTTCCGGAGCGCAGTAACCTCATGATCAACCCGGGCTGGGCGGGCGCAGCGGGCGGGGGCGGGCGCAGCGGGCGGGGGTGGGGTGGGCGCAGCGGGCGGGGTGGGCGCAGCGGGCGGGGCGGGTGGGGTCAGCGGGTTGCGGTGGATGCTCGTGCTACCAGCTCCGGGGTGAACGTAGCCTGCTCGTGTACGTGCTTCGGATTGGTGGCCTCGTCGATGAGCAGCCGTGCGGCCGTGCGGCCGAGCTCCTGGCGGGGCTGCCGCACCGAGGTTAGCGGCACCGCGGCGGCGGCCGCGAAATCGATGTCGTCGAACCCGACGATCGCGAGGTCCTCGGGGACGCGCTGGCCCGACCCGATGGTCTGTTGCAGCAACCCCAGCGCGAGCAGATCGTTGGCGCAGAACGCGGCGGTCGGCCGGCGCCGCGCGGGCAGGCCGGCGAGCCGCTCACCGGCCGAGCGGCCCTCGCTGACGGTCAGCGCGGCGGTCGGTAGGTAGACGAGATCGTCGGCGGGCAAGCCGAGTTCGGCCCAGACCTCGCGGGCACCCTGCAGGCGCTCGCGGACCTGACCGATCGAGTCGGGCCCGCCGATGAAGGCGACCCGGGTGTGACCCTTCTCGACCAGATGCTCGAGGGCGATGCGGCCACCGAACACGTCGTCCACGGCCACCGAGCAGAAGCCACCGGTCTCGCGGACCCGGTCGACGATCACGACCGGTATGCCGCGCCGGCTCACCTCGTCCAGCATGGGCGAGTCGGGGTTCACCGGCGTGATGAGGATGCCCTGGACGCGCTGCTGCATGAGGCGGTCCATGTGCACCTCCTCGCGATCGGCCTGGCCGTTGCTGTTGCAGATGAACAGCGACAGGTCGGCGTCCTCGGCCGCGAGCTCGATGCCCTGCGCGACGTCGTGGAAGAACGGGTTCCTGCCGTCGAGCATCACGTACGCGAGCGTCCGGCTCGTGCCGGACCGCAACTGCCGCGCCGACTCGTTGCGGATGAAACCGAGTTCGGTCATGGCCCGCTCGACCCGTTCGCGGGTGACGGAGGCGACCATCTCGGGGCGGTTCATGACGTTGGAGACCGTGCCCAGCGACACGCCGGCGGCCGCGGCGACGTCCTTGACCGACGGTGTCCGGCCGTTGAGCGGCTGAGATGGGTGGGTCATCCGGCCATTCCCTCGTGTCTTGAAACGTTGAACGGCATCCTACGGTAGCGGCCGATGCGCGGATCACGTCGTTTCCCGCCAGTTTCTGATCCGTTCTTGACAGCTCTGATCGCGGCCACCTACGTTCATCGTACGGCATCTGAAACATTTCAAACCTAGCAGGCGCGGCCTCGCGGCGGCGCGCACCGAGGTCGACGCCCGCTGGCAGGCCGAGATGGCCGAGTCACGCCGGTGCCGACGGCCGGCCGCCCGACGAGGGGTTCCAGCTCCTCACCAGGTGTTCCACCTAGATGAAGAGAAGTGATCCACCATGGCTGACCAGGCCGCCGTCAAGCGGGCGCTCGCCGTCCAGCGCATCGAGACTCCGTCGTGGGCGTTCGGCAACTCGGGTACCCGGTTCAAGGTCTTCGCCCAGCACGGCGTGCCCCGCACTCCGGAGGAGAAGATCGCCGACGCCGCCACCGTCCACCGGTACACGGGCGTGGCGCCGAGCGTGGCTCTGCACATCCCGTGGGACAAGGTGGACGACTACGCGGCGCTCGCCACGTACGCGGAAGGCCTCGGCATCTGGCTGGGCGCCATCAACACCAACGTGTTCCAGGACGACGACTACAAGCTCGGCTCGGTGACGAACCCGGACCCGGGCATCCGTCGCAAGGCCACCGATCACCTACTCGAGGCGATCGACATCATGGACGCCACCGGATCGCGAGACCTGAAGCTGTGGTTCGCCGACGGCCTCAACTACCCGGGCCAGGACGACCTTCGCAACCGGCAGGACCGGATGGCCGCGGCGCTGCGCGAGACCTACGACCGGCTCGGCGACGGCCAGCGCCTGCTGCTGGAGTACAAGCTGTTCGAGCCCGCCTTCTACGCCACCGACATCCCGGACTGGGGTACGTCGTACGCGCACTGCGTCGAGCTCGGCGAGAAGGCCGCGGTCTGCATCGACACCGGCCACCACGCGCCCGGCACCAACATCGAGTTCATCGTGGCGTTCCTGCTGCGGCAGAACAAGCTCGGCGCGTTCGACTTCAACAGCCGGTTCTACGCCGACGACGACCTGATGGCCGGCGCGGCCGACCCGTTCCAGCTGTTCCGGATCATGAACGAGATCGTCCGCGGCGACGCGCTGGACCCGTCGTACGGGATCAACTTCATGCTCGACCAGTGCCACAACATCGAGGCGAAGATCCCGGCGATCATCCGGTCGGTGATGAACGTCCAGGAGGCCACCGCGAAGGCGCTC
The DNA here is from genome assembly GCA_046724195.1 of Actinomycetota bacterium. Lineage (GTDB taxonomy): Bacteria > Actinomycetota > Actinomycetes > Mycobacteriales > Micromonosporaceae > Actinoplanes. The sequence continues at coordinate 10,294 of JBKOWB010000193.1, read as the reverse complement.
CTGGTGGACCGGGACGCGCTCGCCAAGGCGCAGAACGACGGCGACGTGCTGGAGGCGAACGCGGTGTTGATGGACGCGTACAACACCGACGTGCGGCCGCTGCTCGCCGAGGTACGGGCGGACGCCGGCCTCGATCCCGACCCGGTCGGCGCGTACCGGCGCAGCGGCTACCAGGAGCGGATCGTGGCCGAGCGGGTGGGCGGGCAGCAGGCCGGCTGGGGGGCTTGACCGAGCCGCTCAGGCCGGCCCGACGGTTACCCAGCCGCCGGTCTCGACCGAGCGGGCCATCGCATCGAGCGCGGACGCGCTGCGCACGGCGTCGTCCAGCGTGGTGCCGTAGGGCTTCCCCTCGGCCACCGACCGCAGGAAATGGTACGCCTCGATCACCTTGAGGTCGTCGTATCCCATGGCGATCGCCGCGCCCGGCTGGAACGCCGCGTACTCGCCGTGTGGCGGCCCCACGAACACGGTGCTCACCGCCTGGTCCTGGTACGCGTCGCCGGCAGTGACCGCCAGCTCGCCCATCCGGCGGAAGTCCCACGACACCGCACCGCGGGTCCCGTGCACCTCGAAGCCGTAGTTGTTCTGCTCCCCCACCGCGATCCGGCTCGCCTCGAGCACCACCCGGGCGCCGGACGCCATCCGGAGCTGGCTCGACACGTAGTCCTCGTTCTCGACCGGCCCCATCTCGCCGCCGCTTGCCCGAGTGTGTCCCGCCGTGGCGCCGGACGGCCGTGGCCGCCGCGGTACGAAGATCGCGCTGTCGGCGACCAGTGCCTGGATGTCGCCGAGCAGGTACCAGACCAGGTCGACGCCGTGCGCGGCCAGGTCGCCGAGCACGCCGCTGCCGCCGCGGGCGCGCTCGTACCGCCACGTCAGCGCGCCCTCCGGATGCGCCGCGTAGTCGCTGAACAGCCGGAACCGGGCATGCGTGATCGCGCCGAGCCGGCCGTTCGCGATCAGGTCGCGGGCGGCGGCGACCGCCGGCGCGTTGCGGTAGTTGAAGCCGACCGCGCCCTGCACACCGGACGTGCGCGCCGCGGCGGCCACCGCACGGGCGTCGGCGGCGGTAAGGCCGACCGGCTTCTCGATCCAGATGTGCTTGCCCGCCTGGGCCAGCCCGACGCCGATCTCGCGGTGCAGGAAATTGGGTGCGGTGACGCTGACGGCCTGAACCCGGGGGTCGCGCGCCAGGTCACGCCAATCCCCGGTGGCCGTGGCGAAGCCGTACCGGGCGGCGGCCTCCTCGGCTCGCCCGGGCGCCTCGTCGGCCACCGCTATCAGCTCCGGGCGGACCGCGAGTTCGGGGAAGTGGTGCAGCACGCGGGCGTAGGACTGGGTGTGCACACGGCCCATCCAGCCGAAGCCGGCCACCGCCACGCCGATCGTCGTTCGGTCCATGCTCGTACGCTAGCCCGTCCTAGATCCGACCAGCCGGTACGGAATACCTGGCAGCGCCGCGGGCAGGATCGCTCGAGGCTGGACTGATGACCGAACCGTTCCCGGCTGAGTTCGGACCGCCCGCCACCATCGGTCACGGCCCGCGCACCGCCAACGTCTCCACGTCACCTGACCTCGTTGCCGACTCCGTCATCTCGCCGCCGCTGCGGGAACGCATGGAACGCGGCGACGGGCCCATCGGCATCGTCATCGAACTGCGGGTGCGCTACCCGCGCGGGGTGCCGGCGGCGGCCGAGCATGTCGTCAATGATCTGCTACCGGACATCCGCAAGGACGCGCCCCACCAGGTCAACGGGTCCTATCTCACCACCGCGTTGAACGCCGAGGAGATCCGCCGGTTGGTGCGAGCGGACCGGGACGTTGCCGACGCCGGCACGTCGCCGACCGAGACGGTCCGCGCGGACCGCGGTGCCATCCACCGCATCTGGCCCAACTTCGGCATCACGGCGCTCATCACCCGGTCGATCATCACGACCAAGTGCCAGGCGGTGCACCGCTCGTTCAACGCGACCGGCCGCGACATCGTCTGGGCGGTGGTGGATTCCGGCATCGACGGCGACCACCCGCACTTCAAGCAGCACAAGAACCTGGTCGGTCTGCCGCACCGGTCGTTCGTCGACGATGACGACGCGCTCGCGCTACGCGACGACGCCGGGCACGGTACGCATGTGGCTGGCATCCTCGCCGGCGAGCAGGCCGCCGAGCCGGGCCGGACGCTGAGCGGCGCGGTCTGGTACACCGACGACGCAGGCGTGATCCAGGCCCGCGAGACCACGTTCCCGTCGATCAGCGGGATGGCGCCCGAATGCAAGCTGCTGTCCTGCAAGGTGCTGCGGGCCGACGAGTCCGGCGACATCACCGCCCTGCTGGCCGCGCTGCAGTACATCGCCGAGCTCAACGAGGGCGGGCGCGATCTACAGGTACACGGCGTGAACATCTCCGTCGGGCACCCGTTCGACCCGAGCTGGTTCGCGACCGGGCTGACGCCCGTCTGCCGCGAGGTGGACAACCTCGTCCGTTCGGGCGTGGTCGTGGTCGTCGCGGCCGGCAACACCGGATACGGGTACGCCGGCGATCGCCAGAACCAGCTCATGCGGGTCGGCTTCGACATGACCATCAACGACCCGGGCAACGCCGCGCTCGCCATCACGGTCGGCTCGACCTCCTCGTCGCCGCACTCCACCGGCATCTCGTACTTCTCGTCCAAGGGCCCGACCGGTGACGGCCGGATGAAGCCCGACATCGTCGCGCCCGGTGAGCGCGTGATCAGCGCCGCGGCCGGAGCGCTGCTGGTCAAGGCCAAGTCCGTGGCGCCGGACGCCACGTACATCGAGAACTCCGGCACGTCGATGGCCGCGCCGCACGTGTCCGGCGCGGCGGCCGCGTTCCTGTCCGTGCACCGGGAGTTCGCCGGGCAGCCGGACGCCGTCAGCAAGGCCCTGCTGTCCACAGCCACCGACCTCGGCCGGGCGCGCACCTTCCAGGGCGCGGGCCTGGTCGACGCCATGCGTGCCATCCAATCCGTCTGAACCGTTCCGGGAGAAGATCGTGAGACTGCCCTACACACCCGTCGAGTTCACCAAGAGCGGCGACCCGGCCGACCGGCGACAGTTCGACGCCGCGCTCACGATGATCGGGACCGGCACCGACGTGATCATGGTGGCGCCCGGCTGGAACAACGACATGCCGGCCGCGGAGCGGATGTTCACCCGGCTGACCGACGCTATCGACATCCTCATGGCCGGCCGGCCCGGGACCGGACGGTCGCTGACCGTCGTCGGCCTCCAGTGGCCGTCGAAGCGGTGGGGCGTCGATCCGGAGGACACCGCCGGTCACGGCGCCGGTCTGGGTGACGACGTCACCGACCTGATCGGCCGCATCGCCATGACCGTCGAGGACCCAGCCGCCCGATCGGCGCTGGAACCGCTCGTGCCGCGCCTGGAGACCGACGGCGCCGCGCAGGCGGAGTTCCTCGACATCCTGCGCGGACTGCTGCCGCCGCCGGAGGCTGTCGCGGACGACGACTCGTTGCCCGGCACGCTGCGCGACGGCTCGGTGCCGGAGGTGCTCGACGCGGTCGAGCAGGCCCAGATGGAGGTCGGCAGCCGGATCGGCGCGGCGCCGGTCGCGGTGGCCGCCGGCTCGCTGCCGCCGGGTTTCGTTCCCGACCCGCTAGCCGGCGCGGCGATGGCCGCCGGGCTCGGGTTCCACTTCGGCAAGCTGAACCCGCTGCAGGCGCTGAGGCTGGCGCTCAACACGACGACGTTCTACTCGATGAAGGAACGAGCCGGAAACATCGGCGCGCGCGGCGTCGCCGCCCTGCTCGGCACCGTCGCGGCTGCCGGCCCGACATACGGGTGCATCTGGCCGGCCACTCGTTCGGCGCGCGGGTGGTCACTGCCGCGACGGCGGCCACCGACACCACGATCAGCTCGGTGTCGTTGTTGCAGGGCGCGTACAGCCATCGCGCACTCGCCGCCGCGGACCCCGCGCTGGGCATGCCGGCCGGCTCGTTCCGGCGGGCGCTGACCGGCGGGCAATTGCACGGTCCGATGATCGTCACGCACACTCACAACGACCTGGCGGTCGGGCTCGCCTACGCGCTCGCCTCCCGGCTGGCGCACCAGATCGGCGCGGGTCTCGGCGACACCGGCGACCCGTACGGCGGGATCGGAGCGAACGGCGCGGTCGCCACCGCCGAGGCCGTCGAGGGCGAGCTCGGCGACCAGAACACCAGGTACGCGTTCCAGCCGGGGCGGGTGCACAACCTGCGTGGGGACCGGTTCATCAGCGGCCACTCGGACGTCACGAACCCCGCGGTCGCGAACGCGGTACTGGCCGCCATCGACAACGGTTCCCGGTGACGCCTTCGGTGGCGCTGTGGCCGACCGCGGATTTCCACGATCGTTAGCGGATGGCTTTCAGGACTGGCGCCACTGCAGCATGGCGGCGGTGGCGTCGTCGCGTAGTTCGCCATTCTCGTACGAGACGATCGTGTGGATGAGCTGGCGCATGGTCTCGGGCGCCGGCGTCCGGTCGGACAGCGCGCCGAGCATGAATTCGGTCAGGCGGTCCACGCCGAACAGGACGCCGGTGGCCGAGCGTGCCTCGGTGACGCCATCGGTGTAGAGCACCATCGCATCGCCCGGCTCCAGGGTGTGCTCCGTGACGCGCGGGCCGCGGTCCAGCATGTGCCCGAGTCCGAGCGGTAGCGCGGTCGGCGACGACGGCGCCGGAAGCCGGCGGCCGGCCCGGAGCCACAACTCCGGCGGATGGCCTGCGGAGATCCGCCGGTAGCGTCCCGAGCGGGTGTCGAATTCGCCCATCACCGCGGTGACGAACGCGCCCCTGTACTGCGCGCGGATCCACTTGTCGATCGAGCGGTACGTGTCCTCCAGCGTCAGGCCGGACCGGCGCGCGTTGCGGTACGTGTTCAGCGTCAGCGTCGTCAACGCGCTGGCGGCGATGCCGTGCCCCACGGTGTCGAACAGCGCGACGTGCAGGAGGTCACCGTTGGCCGCGTAGTCGAACGCGTCGCCACCGACGTCGTAGCACGGCTCCAGCACCGCGGTCACCACGGTGCCGTCCGCGGCGAACGTCAGTGGCGGCAACTGGTTCCAGATGATCTCGGCCGCCAGCTGCATCGGGAGCCGGCGGCGGGTGTGCTCGACGGCGTCGCCATAGAAGCGCCGGCTCGCGATGAGCTCCGCGACAAGCGCGGCGATCACGCTCAGGTCGTCGCCGAGTTCCTGGTCCGGTTCCGCCTTGGCGCGGATCTGCAGCACGCCGAGCCGCTCAGCGCCGTGCAGCAGGGGCATCCACATCAGGATGCCGTCGTCACCGGGAGCCTGCAGCGTCCGGGCCCTGGTGAAGGCATCACCCGCCACGGTGCCGTCCACGGTGAGCGGCCCGACGCCGGCGGCGGTGCCGTGCAGAGGCCACAACGAATTCTGCTCATAGTCGACCAGCAGGACCGCCATCTCGGCCACGTCGAGGAACGGCGCCGCCTCCGCCAGCACCGGGGGCAGATCTTCGGTGCGGCCGCGGTGGCGCAGATCGAGCAGGCGGCGGACCGCTTCCATCGGATCAGCCATGACCGCACCTCCGCCCTCGCCTCTCATACTGCTGGTCCGCACGGCAAAGGCAAAGGCGAACGCAAAGCTCATCCTGCTGGTCGGCGCGGCAAACGCAAAGCAAACTGGCGGGCATGCGCTTGCGCCCGGTCGTACTCGTGGCGGTCTGCCTGCTTGCCGGCTGCGGCGGCCCGAAGCCGGCCGCGCCGGCCGCCACGCCTCCGGACACGGCTCCGGCCGCGCCGTCCGCGGCCGAGGGCGCCGACTGGCCGATGTATCACGGGACCCCGGACCACGCCGGTGTCTCGACCACGATGCCGGCGGCGGGCACGCCGAGGCTCGCCGAGTCGCTCAAGCTGGACGGCTCGGTGTACGCGTCCCCGCTGGTCGTGCGCGGTCTCACGATCGTCGCCACGGAGAACGACTCGGTCTACGCGTTCGACGGATCGTACCGGCAGGTGTGGCACGGCAGCCTCGGCTCGCCGTCGCCGGCCGAGGAGCGGCAGTGCGGCAACATCGACCCGCTCGGCATCACCGGTACGCCGATCTACGACGCCTCGACCAACCACATCTTCGTGGTGGCCGAGCACGGCGGTGCGGTCCGGCACGAGCTGTACGCGCTCGATCCCGCGACCGGCTCCGTCGCTTGGCGCAAGAGCGTCGACCTGCCCGGCGTGAGTGCCCGCGACATGCAGCAGCGGGGCGCGCTCGCGATCGCGCACGACAAGGTCTGGATTCCGTACGGCGCGCAGGCCGGCGACTGCGGCGACTACAAGGGCCGGGTCGTCGGTGTGCGGCTCGACGGCACTGGCGACGCCATCTACTACAGCCCGCCCACCCGGCGCGGCGGTGGTATGTGGAACCCGGCCGGCCCGACCGTCGACCGGTCCGGCAACCTGCTGGTGGTCTCCGCGAACGGCGCCGCGTTCCCGGGTGACGCGTACGACCACACCAATTCGGTGCTGAAGCTCGACGGCGACGCCAAGCTGCTGGATTCGTTCGCGCCCGCGGACTGGGCGGCCAACAACCAGGGCGATGTCGGCCTCGGTTCGCAGGGCGTCGCGCTGGTGGGCACGAAGTGGGCGGTACTGGGCGGCAAGTCAGGCCCGGTGTACGTGCTCCGGCAGGGCGCGCTCGGCGGGATCGGCGGCCAGGTCTCCGTCCAGGACATCTGCATGTCGTTCGGCGGTGCCGCGGTCAGCGGGGACGTCGTCTACCTGCCGTGCACCGACGGCGTCCGGGCGGTACGGGTGGACGGCTCGGGGAAGCTGCACGTGCTCTGGCGGGCTGACAAATCGGTCACCGCCTCGCCGGTGATCGGCGGCGGACGGGTGTGGGCGCTGGACAGCGACGGCGGGGTCCTGCACGCGCTCGACCCGGCCACCGGGAAGAGCCTGGGCCAGGTGGCCGTCGGCGAGACCAACCGGTTCGCCACACCGGCGTTGTCCGGCTCGACCCTCATCGTGCCGACGCTCGCCGGCATCGCGGTGGTCCGCGCCCAATGACGGCGGCGCGACCGCCCCGGGGGGACGGTCGCGCCGGCACCTCAGAGTGCTAGCCGCTGACCCGGCAGGATCAGGTTGGGGTCGCCGCCGATCACGCTCTTGTTGAGCTGGTAGAGCGCGTGCCAGCCGCCCTTCACCGCGTGCTTCGCGGCAATCTTGGCCAGCGTGTCGCCGGACTTGACCACGTAATCGCGGCCACTCGGCGCCACTGGTCGCGCCTGGTGCGACGTGACCTTCCGATGCGAGGTCACCTTGCGGTGGCTCGCCGAGTGGGTCGCCTTGTAGTGCTTCGTCGAGCCGGCCTTCTTGCCGCACACCGGCCACGCGCCGATGCCCTGGCCGTGCAGGACGCGCTCGGCGACCGCGATCTGCTCCCCGCGGCTGGCCCGGTTGGCCGTGCTGGCGTACTTGGTGCCGCCGTACGCCTTCCAGGTGCCGCGGGTGAACTGCAGCCCGCCGTAGTAGCCGTTGCCGGTGTTGATGCTCCAGTTGCCGCCGGACTCGCATTGGGCGACGGCGTCCCAGTTGACACCCGACTTGGCCTGGGCGGCCGAGGCCGGCCCGAGGAGCGCGGCGGTGCCCGCGGTGCCGGCGGCGACGATGCCGAGGGCGATGCGGGCATGCTTGCGGATCTGTGCCATGACAGATGAACCTCCACGCCTACGAGGTGAGCTGTCGGGTTCGGGCCGAGGAGCCCGGCCGCGGGTCGCGGCTTCACCCCGAGGCGCGCCATGGCGCGCCGAGGAACGGTGGGTCCCCCGCTCCATGCCTTGTCGATTGATGTCTCGCCGGCCGGCGGCATGGACTCGGCGTTACCGGCGGCGGGGCCCGCGTTCGCGGACCGGGAGACCGTAACCGCACCGTTCGGGCCGCGGCGACGGATCCGGCTGGAACGTGAGCTTGTTCTCAGGCGGCGCGGGTCTTGAAGGCTGCCCGATATGCCTGGGGTGTCGTGCTTAGTCGGTGCCCGAAATGGTGCCGAAGCGTGGCGGCGCTGCCGAAACCGGCGCGGTCCGCGATCGCGTCGATCCCCAGGTCGGAATCCTCGAGCAGCCGGCGGGCCAGCAGCATGCGCTGGCCGGTCAGCCAGTCGTGCGGCGTCACGCCGGTCTCGGACCGGAACCTGCGGGCGAACGTCCGCGGCGCCATGTGCGCAAGTTCGGCCATTGTCTCCACGGTGTGCGGCCGGTCGAGCGTCTCCAGCACCTGCTCGAGGACCGGCTGCAGCGTCTCGCACGAGAACGCCGGGACCGGCGTCTCGATGAACTGGGCCTGTCCGCCGTCGCGGTGCGGCGGCACCACCATCCGCCGGGCCAGCATCGTGGCCACGGCCGAACCGTGCTCCTGGCGGATCAGGTGCAGACCGGCGTCAACGCTCGCGGCGGTGCCGGCACTGGTCAACACGTTGCCGTCCTCGACGTACAGGACGTCGGGGTCGACCTTGGCCGCCGGATAGCGCTTGATCAGCTCGTCGGTGTACCGCCAGTGGGTGGTGCAGCGGCGGCCGTCCAGCAGACCGGCCGCTCCGAGCGCAAACGCTCCGGTACAGACGCTCATCACCCACGCGCCGCGGTCGTGGGCCCGGCGGAGCGCGTCGAGGACCTCCTCGGGCGGCTCGCGGTCGATGTCGTGCGGCGCGATGGCGACCAGGTCGGCCGTCTCGACGGGCGCGAGGTCGTGACTCGGCGTCACCGTGAACCCCGCATGGGTACGGACCGGAAGCCGGCCCGGGGTGCACAGGCTGAACTCGTAACCCGGCAGACCCTCCGCGGTGCGGTCGTATCCGAACAGCTCGCACAGCACACCGAGCTCGAACACGGCGACGTCCGGCAGCGCGATGACCGCGACGTTCCTCAGCATGCCGCCAGCCTACGCGAGCATGGCAGGAATTTGAAGATGTATGGCATCGCTGCCACTTTCGCCTTCGTGCCGGCGGCGAGAGGCTAGGAGACAAGCAACCCGGACCGCCAACAGGGGTGGATCATCATGGAACTCGTCGTCCTTCTCTTCTTCGTCCTCCTCGCCGTCGCCGCGGCCGCCGGCCTCACCGTCGACACCCGCGACAGCGCCGACTGGAAGCCCACCGCCGACGGCACGCGCGCGCCGAGGTGGCCCTAGGCCATCTCGTTGACCGCGTAGCGCACCACGGAGCGGGCTCAGCCGCGAAGCAGGCCGCCGACCGCGGTGAGCTGCTCGGGATCGGCCAGCGCCGCGCCGAGGGCGACCACGCTCGCGCCGGCGGCCAGGAACGGCTGGGCGTCGCCGACCGTCAGCCCGCCGGTGGCCACGAACCGGACCTCCGGGAACGGGCCGTGCATGGCGCTGATCCACGCCGCGCCGAGGGCCTTGGCCGGGAATGCCTTGTGCCACCGGCATCCGGCCGCGTACGCCCGCTGGACCTCGCTCGCTGTCCCGACTCCCGGCAGGTGTGGCAGGCCGGCGGCCAAGCTCGCGGCCAGGACCGTCAGGTCCAGACCGGGTGCCACCGTGTACCGGGCACCGGCGTCCGCGGCCGCGCGGGCCTGGGCGGGGGTGGTCACCGTGCCCGCACCGACGCGCAGCCCGCGCCCGGCCGCCGCTGTCACGGCGGCCCGCAACGAATCGACCGCTTCGGCCGTGCCGATCGGGACCTCGAGCACGGTGACGCCGGCGTCCCACAGGCGGGTGGCCAGGGCCACGGTCTCATCGGGCGGCAGGCCACGCAGGATGGCCATCACCCGCTGGCCACCGAAGATCTCGTCGAAGTCCACGGGCGTTCCTTTACAGCAGTGCGAGCAACTCGGCGGTCGGCGGCAGCACGCCCACATCCCCGGTCACCCGGAGCGCGGCGCCGGCCACCAGGTGCCCGAGGCGGAGCCGAGCGATCTCGGGCAGCACGCGCAAGCGTCCGTAGAGGTAGCCCGCGGCGAACGCATCCCCCGCACCCACCGGCTCGACCACATCGACCGCGGGCGCGGGCACGAAGACGGTGCCGTCCGGTCCATAGGAGTACGCGCCCGCCCCGCCATCCTTGACCACCACGATCTCCGGCGACGGCAGTAGGTCGCGGACCTCGTCCGGACCGGCCACGCGCCACAGTGTCTGCGCCTCGTCGAGCCCGACGAACACCAGCTCGGCACGGGCCGCGAGCTTCCGCAGCACGGGGCCGGCGTCGGCTGGCGACCACAGCCCGGACCGGTAGTTGACGTCGAAGCTCACCGGCCACGGCGACGCGAGGACCTGCTCGACCAGCTCGGCACAGGACGCCGAGAGGGC
>JBKOWB010000296.1:0-12627 GCA_046724195.1 Actinomycetota bacterium | reverse complement strand
GCGCGATCGCGCGGTGCAGTCGGGTGATCGGCGACGGCTGCAGACCGAGCAGCATGGTGTAGAGCACGTACATCTGCGGCCAGTCGGTGTCCTCCCAGCGTTTCGCCTCGGCGTGACAGGCGACGATGGCCGCCTGCAGCTGGTATGGGCCGGGCCGGCGCTGGGCGGCGGCCCGCGCGATCAGCTTGCCGGCGTCCTCGATCGCGGCGTGGTCCCACCTGCAACGGTCCTGATGGGGCAGTTGAATGATGCCGCCGCGGTCATCAAACCGGGCGGCGACGCGCGCCTGGTGCAGCCGGATGAGCGCCAGCAGACCGGCGACCTCAGGCTCGGTGGGCATCAGCCGGTGCAGGAGGGCGGCCAGGAACTCGGCATCGTCGGCGAGATCGCCGTCGTAGGACCGGTCACCGGCGCTACTCAGGTAGGCCTCGTTGAACAGCAGGTAGATGACGGCTAGCACCTCGGAGGGGCGGCCGCGGCCTCTCGCTGCGGCCTGCCGCCCGCATGACCCGCTTCGACCAGACGAGTGAGATAGCGGTCGGAGGTGTTCCGCGCATGATCGTGCCAGCTCGGGTCGTCGCCGACGGGCTGTACACCATCGCACACCGAGCCGACTAGCAGGGTGTGCGACGGTGGTGTCCGGCCGGCCAGGTCGACATGGAGGGCCACGATGCCGTCGTCGCATCGTTGCTCACCGTGGTGAGGGATCTTGCCGTCGAGCGGGTGATCGTCGACGTGAGCGGCGGGCGGCCTGCCCGGGACGGCCGAAACCCGCCGCCTGCCGTCGAGTCAGAACTCGTCGTCGAATCTGACGTTGCCGGTGACGCCGACCTGGTACGCCGACACCTTGCGTTCGAAGAAGTTCGACAGTTCCTGGACGTCCTGCAGTTCCATGAATGCGAACGGGTTGTCGCTGCCGTAGAGCGGGCCGATGCCGAGTTGGGCGAGCCTGCGGTCGGCGACGTGCTGCAGGTATTCGCGCATGTCGGTCAGCGACATCCCGGAGACGCCCTGCTCGAGGAGGTCGGCGGCGAACTGCACCTCGCATTGGACGGCCTCGGCGAGCATGTCCTTGACCTGTTGCACCATCGCGTCGTCGAACAGGTCCGGCTCCTCGGCGCGGACGGTGTCGACGACGTCGAACGCGAACGCCATGTGCATCGACTCGTCGCGGAACACCCAGTTGGTGCCCGACGCGAGCCCGTGCAGCAGCCCGCGGGAGCGCAGGAAGTAGACGTAGGCGAAGGCGCCGTAGAAGAACAGGCCTTCGATGCACGCGGCGAAGCAGATCAGGTTGAGCAGGAACCTCCGCCGGTCGTCACGGGTCTGCAGCTCTCGCAGCTCGTAGATCGAGTCGATCCACCGCAAGCAGAACTCGGCCTTGCGGGCGATCGACGGGATGTTCTTCACCGCGGCGAACGCCTCGAACCTGGTCTGCTCGTAGGGCACGTAGGTGTCGAGCAGGTTCAGGTAGAACTGGACGTGCACGGCCTCCTCGAACAGCTGCCGGGACAGATAGAGCCGGCCCTCGGGGGAGTTGACGTGCTGGTACAGGTTGAGCACCAGGTTGTTCGCGACGATCGTGTCACCGGTGGCGAAGAACGCGACCAGCCGGCCGACCAAATGCTGTTCGGCGGGCGACAGCTTGACCAGGTCGGCGAGGTCGGAGTGCAGGTCGACCTCCTCGACCGTCCAGGTGTTCTTGATGGCGTCCTTGAAGCGGTCGAAGAAGTGCGGGTACTTCATCGGCCGTAGCGTCAGGTCCATGCCGGGATCGAGCAGCATCTTCGGGCCGGTGGGAGCGGCGTTCTCGGCGGTGCGGGGTTCGGGGATGGTGGTCATTGGCAGGCCTCGCAGCTCTCGAGGTTGTCCAGGGAGCAGGCCAGGGTTTCGTCGTCGGGTACCGGCGCGGCGGAGACCGGCAGCACCGGCGCCTTGACCGCGGGGGCGAGAGAAACGGTGGCCTGCTGGATGCGGGTCGCGGGGCGCGAGCGCAGGTAGTAGGTGGTCTTCAGGCCGGCCTTCCACGCGTAGAGGTACATCGAGGAGACCTTGCCGATGGTCGGTGCGCTGATGAACAGGTTGAGTGACTGCGACTGGTCGATATACGGCGACCGGGCCGCGGCCACGTCGATGAGCGCCTTCTGCGGCAGCTCCCACGCCGTGCGGAATAGGGTGCGGACGTCGGCGGGCAGGGCGTCGATGCCCTGCACCGAGCCGTCGGCGCGCTTGATCTGTTCGCGGACCTCGGCAGTCCAGAGGCCGCGCGTCTTCAGCTCGCGGACCAGGTGGGTGTTGATCTGCAAGAACTCGCCGCTTAGGGTCTCGCGTTTGAACAGGTTGCTGACCTGGGGCTCGATGCACTCGTAGCAGCCGGCGATGGACGCGATAGTGGCCGTCGGGGCGATCGCGATCAGCAGCGAGTTACGCAGGCCATGCTCGGCGATCTGGGCCCGCACTGCGGACCACCGGCCGGTTTGAGTCGGGGTGACACCCCAGAGATCCGGCTGCAGCTGCCCGCGCGCGGCACGGGTCTCGGCGTACGCCGGGTGGGGGCCGAACTGCTCGGCCAGGGCGGCCGAGGACTCCAGCGCGGTCAGGTAGATCTCTTCCGAGACCCGTGTGGACAGTTCCTTCGCCGCCACCGAGTCGAATGGCAGCTTGAGGGCGAAGAACGCGTCCTGCAGGCCCATCAGGCCAAGCCCGACCGGGCGCCAGCGCGGGTTGCTCGCTGCGGCCTGCCCGCTGGGGTAGTAGTTGACGTCGATGACGCGGTCGAGGAACACGACCGCGGTCCGTACGGTATCGCGCAGCTTGGCCCAATCGACGTCGCCGCCCCTCAGGTGGGCGCTGAGGTTGATCGAGCCGAGGTTGCAGACGGCGGTCTCGTGGTCGGAGCTGACCTGGAGGATTTCGGTGCACAGGTTGGAGAGGTGGATGGTGTTGCCCGGCATGCCGGTCTGGTTGCTGAGCCGGTTGGCGGCGTCCTTGAAGGTCATCCAGCCGTTGCCGGTCTGGGCGAGGGTGCGCATCATGCGGCCGTACAAGTCGCGTGCCTTGACCTGACGCACCGCCCGGCCGGCCTGCTCCGCCCGGCGGTAGGCCTCGTCGAACGACTCGCCCCACAGGTCCGGCAGTTCGGGCGCCACGCTGGGGTCGATCAGCGACCACATTTCGTCGGCCTCGACGCGGCGCATGAACTCGTCGGGGATCCAGTTGGCCAGGTTGAGGTTGTGGGTACGGCGGGCGTCCTCGCCGGTGTTGTCGCGCAGGCCGAGGAACTCCTCGATATCAGGGTGCCACGGTTCGAGGTAGACGCAGGCCGCGCCCTTGCGGCGGCCGCCCTGGTTGACCGCGGCAACCGAGGCGTCGAGGGTCTTGAGGAACGGCACGATGCCGTTGGACTGCCCGTTCGTGCCGCGGATCAGCGCGCCCCGGCCCCGGATCCGGGACCAGGAGATGCCGATGCCGCCGGCGAACTTCGACAGCCGGGCCACCTGCTGGTAGCGCTCGTAGATCGAGTCCAGCTCGTCGCGCGGCGAGTCGACTAGGAAGCAGGACGACATCTGGGTGTGCCGGGTGCCCGAGTTGAACAGCGTCGGCGAACTGGGCAGATAGGCCAGCGACGACATCAGCCGGTAGAACGCGATCGCCTCGGTCGGGTTCGTGCTGAGTCCACAGGCAACGCGCAGCAGCCAGTACTGCGGCGTCTCGACCACCAGCCGGGTCTCGGGGTGCCGCAGCAGGTAGCGGTCGGCGACCGTCCGCAGTCCGAAGTATTCGAACCGCCGGTCGCCGGTCAGGTCGACGGCGTCGTCGAGCTTGCGGGCGTTCTTCGCCACGAACGTGGCGGTCTCGTCGCCGATCAGCCCCGCGGCGTGGCCGCGGGCGATGGCCTGGCTGAAGCTGGCGATGCCTTGGCCACGGACTTCCTTGTCCACGAAAGCGGCCAGCAGCCGGGCCGCCAGCTTGGAATATTGGGGCTCCTCGCCGGTCAGCTCGGCCGCGGTCTGGATCGACAGCTTGTCCAGCTCAGCCGTGGTGGCGCCGTCGTACAGGCCGCTGATCGTCTTCGTGGCGACCCGCAACGGATCGACCTGGTCGAGGTCGGTGACCCACCGCTCGACCGCCTTGACGATCTTGTCGAGGTCGACGGTCTCGGTGTCGCCGTTACGTTTGCGTACCTGCATGGCATGCCGGCGCCGCTCCGGCAGGACGGCGGCCTCCGGCGTCTGCAGGGTTGGCGATGTATCCGGTGGGGATGACGTGATCGTCATGGTCTCTCCTCGCGAGCCCGCTCCGAATAGTCTTCGGGCGCGCGAGACGACGCCGGCGTACGCGGCTGTGTCCGCGTACCCCTGAAATGGCGTCGGCCGTCCCACGCGGCCTCGGACCGCCGCACACGGAAGCGTGCGGCGCGCTGGCAGGTCTTCGGACTCGCGGGCCTGACCGTTGCCGGTCTCCTACTGGCCGTCGCTTCCCAGGCCGCAGGCCCAGTGCTGTTTGACGGCGGTCGTTCCCACTCACCGCTGCGGGGCAGTCCCGGTCTCACACCGGGTTCCCTCTTGCCTCGGCCATCCTGGAGGGACGGCCGAACCAGCTACGAGCGACACCATATATGGGAACCCCGAGAAACATGCAACACCACATGTCGTGTCGGCGTGTCGCGTATTCTCTGCCGCAGGAGTGCTGATGACGTTCACCTACATAGCCATCCTCGGCGCCGTCGCCGGCTTCACGACCTTTCCCGGCTTGCCGATCGGCCGGGTGGCGGCGCCGTCGCGCGCGCTACGGGAGTTCCTCGACGCCACCGCCGTCGGGATTCTGGTGTTGCTGCTGTGGGAGGTGCTGTCGCACGCCGCGGAGCCGGTCGAGGAGTCTCTGGTCGAGGCGGTGGCCGGCACCGGCGGCTGGGCGACAATCGCCCGTCGTGGACCTCGGGCTGGGGCCGGGTGGTGCCCTCGGCGTACTGGTCGATGAACCACTTTTCCTATCGCGAGCAGACGGCGGGAGGCGCGGGTCTCGCGGGCGACGAGCTTGAGCGACTCGCGCTGACGGTGAGATCGGTGCCGATCGCGTCGGCGATCCGCGGTTTGACGTAGCGGACCGCGTCGAGGCTGGCGCGGAAGGCGGCGGATTCGGGGGCCAACGCGGGGCAGCGTATCCAGGCATCGGGAGAGATCGGCCGGGATATTGTCCGGCCCGCTGATCGTGGTCCCGACCGAATCGCAGGGTTCGGTGGTGATGAGCGGCGGGGTGGGGCGCCTGCCCGGCGCCCCACCGGCCACCACCGTGTTCAGCTCAGCGTGCCGCGGAGCTCGACCGCGCTGGCCACGAGTCGGGCGAGTGCCTGTTCGACCTCGGCGTAGCCGCGGGTCTTGAGGCCGCAGTCGGGGTTGACCCAGAGCCGGTCGGCGGGCACTGCCCGCACCGCGAGTCGCAGCGCCCCGCTGATCTCGGCCTGCTCCGGCACGCGGGGTGAGTGGATGTCGTACACCCCAGGTCCGACGCCTCGGCCGTAGCCGGCGGCGTGCAAGTCGTCGAGGATCTCCATCTTGGAGCGTGACGCCTCGATGCTGGTCACGTCGGCGTCTAGGGCGTCGATCGCGGGTAGCACCTCACCGAACTCGGAGTAGCACAGGTGGGTGTGGATCTGGGTGGCGTCGGCGACCCCGCTGGTGGCCAGCCGGAACGCCCCGACGCCCCAGTCCAGGTACGCCTTCTGGTCGGCGCGGCGCAGTGGCAGCGTCTCCCGCAGGGCGGGCTCGTCGACCTGGATCACCCGGATACCGGCGGCCTCCAGGTCGTGGGCCTCGTCGCGGAGGGCGAGGGCGACCTGGTTGGCGGTGTCGGCGAGCGGCTGGTCGGTGCGTACGAACGACCAGGCCAGGATGGTCACCGGGCCGGTGAGCATGCCCTTGACCGGGCGGTCGGTCAGCGACTGCGCGTAGGTGGACCAGCTCACGGTCATCGGGGCGGGTCGGGTCACGTCGCCGTAGATGATCGGCGGGCGTACGCACCGGGACCCGTACGACTGGACCCAGCCGTGCACGGTGGCGGCGAACCCGCCGAGCTGCTCGCCGAAGTACTGCACCATGTCGTTGCGCTCGGGCTCGCCGTGCACCAGTACGTCCAGGCCGAGGCGCTCTTGCAGGGCGATGACATGCGCGACCTCTTGGCGCATCCGTGCGGTGTACCCGGCGTCGTCGAGCCGGCCGGCCCGGTGCGCGGCGCGGGCCTTGCGCAGGTCGTCGGTCTGCGGGAATGACCCGATCGTCGTGGTCGGCAGCGGCGGCAGCCCGAGCCCGGCGCGTTGTGCGGCGGCGCGGTCGGGGTACGGGCCGCGACGGCTGTGCTCGGGCCGCAAGGCGTCGAGCCGGGCCCGGACCGCCGCGTCGCGCCACGCCGCTGGGGCCGGCGGGACGGGCGCTGGCAGCGAGGCGATGCCGTCACGCAGCGCCCGACCCAGGGCCACCACCTCGTCGACCTTCTGCCGTGCGAACGCCAGCCGGGCCCGCAGATCCGGGTCGAGGTCGGGCTCGACAGCCAGGTCGACCGGTACGTGCTGCAACGAGCACGACGTAGATACGGCGACCCGGTCGGCCAGGCCGGTCAGGGTGGCGCCGGTCGCGGCTGCGGCGCGCAGGTCGGTACGCCAGATGTTGTGGCCGTCGACGAGGCCGGCGACGACCGTCTTGCCCGGGATCGGACCGGCGCCGGCGAGGCGGTTGAGGTTGCCGCCGCCGGCGACGAGATCGAGGCCGAGCGCCTCGACCGGGGTGTCGAGCAGTGCGGGCAGGGCGTCGCCGAGTTCGCCGAAGTAGGTGGCGACGAAAAGTTGCGGCCGCCGGTCCAGTCGACCGAGCCGGCTATACGCGGCGCGTAGCGCATCGATCTCCTCGGCGGTACGGTCGGTCACGTACGCCGGCTCGTCGAGCTGTACCCAGGCCGCGCCGGCGTCGGCCAGCATGCCGAGGATCTCAGCGTACACGGCGACAAGGTCGTCAAGCCGGTCGAACGGTCGGAACCCGTGCTGAGCGCCCGGTGTCGCCTTGGCCAGCAGCAGGAACGTGGCTGGACCCACCAGCACCGGGCGGGTCGTGATGCCGAGCGCCGCCGCCGCTTCGGCGTGCTCCCGCAGTGCCTTGTCCGGCCGCGCGGCGAATACGGTGTCCGGGCCGATCTCCGGCACCAGGTAGTGGTAGTTCGTGTTGAACCACTTCGTCAGCTCCATGGCCGGCTCCCCGACCGTGCCGCGCGCCATCGCGAAGTAGGTGTCCAGCTCGTTGAGGCCGAGCCGGCGGAACCGGTCCGGTACCGCGTCGACGGCGGCGGCGGCGTCGAGGACCTGGTCGTAGAGCGAGAAGGTGTTGGACGGGATGGCGTCCAGGCCGGCGTCGCGAAGTGTGCGCCACACGTCGGTGCGCAGCCGCGCGGCGGTCTCCTGGAGCGCGGCGGCGTCGACGCGGCCGGCCCAGTACGCCTCGACGGCGCGTTTGAGTTCACGGTCGGGGCCGATGCGGGGGTAGCCGAGCACGGTGCTCTGGCCGAATGGAACGGTCATGCGGTGCCTTCCCTCGAGGTCGATCGATCTCGCGGAAGGGACCAGACACGGCGCCGGCCGGCCTCGCCCTTGCCCTCCCACGAGGCCGTCGGCGGGCGCACGCGGGGTCGCGTACGCGGTGCGGGCAGGTCTTCGGACTCGTGGGCGTGACCGGGTTCGCCGGTCTCCTACTGGCCGTCGCTTCCCAGGCGCGGATGCGCCCAGTGCGTATGACGGCGCTCGTTCCCACTCACCGCTGCGGGGCAGTCCCGGTCTCCCACCGGGTTCCCTCTTGCGACGCCCCCGGGGCGGCCGGGGGCGAACCAGCACTGCCGCTCATCCTACCGGCCGCCACACAGTCCCACACGCACTGCACTCGCGAGACGAGAGTGCAGTGCATCGAGTAAGCGCTCGATCGGCGACGTGACCTCAGCGACGATCTTCGAGGCCCACTACCTGGGGACCCAGCCCTAGCAGCTGGAGACCCGTGGGTGAGCCGCTATATCCGCAGAACGTCACCGAGCACCCGGCGCTGGCCTAACGCGACGCCGCCTCGCGCAGGGCCGCGACCTCTGCTTGAGACCTCACCGCGCTACTGCCGCGGAGAAGAAATATAAACGCTTTGATCGTCGCGGCAAGATCCCGTGAGAGCTTGAGGGGCGACCAGTCATACAGCTTCGCAGGGTTGACCATTGGCCCTCCGGCGGCGGCGCTGGCCGTCGGTGCTCTGGTTGGCGAATGGGGAGATGGCTTCGTGGTCGCGGTACCCGCGCAGGGTCGGCTCAGTGCCGTCGAGGTAGGCGCGCACCAGATCCGGCAGGAACGCCGGCGTGGTCATCGGTGACCACCGCTTGCTGAGTCGATCATCCGGGTGCTGGTACACGGCGGCGGCGGCTCGGGGCGGCCCGGCCGCCGGCGACATGGCGTGCGGCAGGGGGCGCGGGTGTTCAGGTGGCAGGCGACGCTGGGGTGGCGGCGTGATCGCGTCGCGGGAGGCGGACGCTGATGTCCAGCCCACCGGTGGGCACGGCGGTTGCGTCCACGGTGCCGCCGTGTACCGCGGCGATGGATGAGACGAGGGTGAGACCGAGTCCGAAGCCGTCGTGGCGGGTGCGGTCGTCGAGCCGGGTGAACGGCTGGAAGAGGCGTTCGACCATCTCGGCGGGGACCACCGCTCCGGTGTTGACTACGCGCAGGACGGATGTCGCGTCGTCGGTGGTCGTCGAGATCTCGACGGTGCCGCCCGCGATGTTGTAGCGCTCGGCGTTGTCGAGGAGGTTGTTGACGAGCCGTTCGAGCAGCACTCCGTCGCCGGTCACCGGGGCTTCGTCGAGCGTGGTGGTCGTGGTGATGCCGTTGGCGTTGCGTCCCTCGAGTGCGTCTTCGGCGACGGCGGCTAGATCCAGGGGGTCGGTAAGGGTGCGCGCCTGATCGTTGCGCGCGAGCACCAGCAGTGCCTCGATGAGCCGCTCGGCGTGATCGACGGCCTGGCGAACGTCGGCGGCCATGGATACCAGCTCGTCGCACGTGGGTTTCGGCTTGGCGAGGACGACGTCGATCGCGGTGCGCATGACGGTCAGCGGCGTGCGAAGCTCATGGCTTGCGTTGGCGATGAACTGGCGCTGGCTGTTGAACGCGCGGTCGAGCCGCTCGAGCATCGAGTCGAAGGTGTCGGCGAGCTCGCGCAGCTCGTCGCGGGGGCCCTGCAAAGCGATGCGTTGGGACAGGTTCTGCTCACTGGCCGCGCGGGCGGCTGCGGTGAGTCGGTGGACGGGCCGCAGGATTCGTCCGGCGACGATCCAGCCCGCAACCGCGGCGAGCAGGGTGACCGCGACCAGGCCGACCAGCGAATAGACGAGCAGGTGGGTGAGCGTCGTACTGCGCTGGGCGGCGGCTCCAGCCTGAACGCCGCTGGAATACAGCTTCGCGCACTCGCGCTTGGGGTCGGGGTCGCCCCTGGCCTGTGCCGCCTCGACGCACGTCCGGATCGTTTCCGCCGTCGACGGCGGGGTGCCGACGGCCGTCGTGTCCTGCAGGCTGTGTGCGACCAGCAAGTAGGTGATCAACACCAGCGCGGCCCCGCCCAGCGCGAACAACGCGGTGGAGACCAGCGTCAGCCGCGCCCGGGCGCTGAGGTGGATGCTCACAGCCGGTAGCCGACGCCGACGACGGTCTCGATCAGCGGCGGGTCGCCGAGCTTGCGCCGCAGCCGGGCGATGGTGACCGCGACCGTGTTGCTGAACGGGTCCGCGTGGGCATCCCACACGTGCTCGAGCAGCTCCTCGGCGCTGACCGCGGCGCCGTCCGCGCCGGCCAGGCACTCCAGCACGCCGAACTCCTTCCGGGTCAGGGTCAGCGGCAGCCCGGCCCGGCTGGCGCGGTGCCGCGCGCGGTCGACGGTCAGGTCGCCGCGCTGCACGACCGCGGGCGAGCCGGGTCCGCGCCGACCCAGGGCACGGATGCGCGCGACCAGCTCACCGAAGGCGAAAGGCTTGCCGAGGTAGTCGTCCGCACCCAGCTCCAGCCCGTCGACCCGATCCTCGACGTCCGCGGCCGCAGTGAGCATCAGGATCCGGCTGGGTGAGCCGTCGCGCACCAGCTGCCGGCAGACCCGGTCGCCGTGCACGCGCGGCAGGTCCCGATCGAGTACGACGACGTCGTAGGCAGTGCTCGTGGTGCTCTCCAGGGCGGCGGCTCCGTCGCAGACCACGTCCACGGCGAAACCCGCGTCGCGCAGGCCCTCGCCGATGCGGTTGGCCAGCGCGACGTGGTCCTCCACGACCAACACTCGCACCCTCACATTCTGCGCCCGCCCGGATGACATCCGCCTAACAACCACTGTTCGGCTCGTGTCACGGGCTTCGCGCTACACCTAGTCCCGACGACCCCGAAGGAGGACAAGATGGACGTCACGACCGCCGTGCGCCGGTCACTCCAGGCGGCCCGGATCTCGGCAGCGCTAGTCGCCGTCGCCCTGCTCGGCACGTCATGTGCCGGCGGCGGCTCGCCCAGTGCGGGAGCGTCAACGGGCTCCGCGTCCGCAGTCGCCTACTCGGCCTGCATGCGCTCGCATGGCGTCCCGAACTTCCCCGACCCCAGCGGCAACGGACAGGCCGTCGTCAAGGCCGACCCGCAACAGCTCGGCGTCAGCACCGCCCAGTACAACGCGGCCCGGCAGGCCTGCCTGCACCTGCTCCCGAACACCGGGTCGACCCAGGAGCAACAGCAGCAGACGCAGTGCGCGACGGCCGGACACTGTTCACAGGCCGTGGTGCAGCACTGGATGAGCGGCCTCCGGACCCTGGCCCAGTGCCTGCGCACCCATGGCGTGCCCAACTGGCCGGACCCGATCCTCTGGACGGCCCCCGGCCATGGGCCCCAGGCGCTCCCTCACTTCCCCTACGAACAAGCCGGCATCGACCATCACTCGGCGGCGATCCTGGCCAAGGTCCAGACCTGCGTCAACCAGACCGGGTTTCAGGGGCTCCCGCTCCCATGACAGCCGCTGAGGAGGACAAGATGAACGACAGCACCCCGCGTCGTACGCCGACCGCTGTGGACTGCTCGCAGGTCTGCGGTCCTGAGCGTGGTGGCCCTGTTGACCGCGGCCTACGGCGGCAGCCCGTCGTCGTCAGGTGCCAGCGACTCAGCGAGTGCCGGCTCCTCGGCCGTCGCCTACTCGGCCTGCATGCGCGACCACGGGGCGCCGAACTATCCCGACCCCGACAGCAGCGGCAACCTCCAGAAGACGAGCGCGCAGCAACTCGGGGTCAGCTATTCGGCGTTCAATGCCGCGCAGCGCGCCTGCCACGACAAGTTCCCGAGCAACACCGGCGGGTCGCTCGCCGATCGGGTCCGGCAGTGCTACCTGCCGGCGACTGTCCACCGACGCTGGTGCAGCAGATGATGACCGTCGGACGCAAGGCGGCCCGATGCATGCGCGCCCACGGGGTGCCGAACTGGCCCGATCCGTCCCTCGGGCCTCAGGGGCACCCCTTCTTCAACATCAGTGGAGCCGGCATCACCAGCGGTGAGTGGCACTCGGGGTCGATGAGGACAGAGGTCGAGACGTGCAGCCGCCAGGCCGGAGGGTGGCCGGCGACGGGATGAGGTGCATTGATGAAGGGCTCCGCCGCACGGCGCGAGCCGCGTATGCGCTGATCGGTGTGGCCCTGCTGGTGGCGGCATGTGGCGGCGGCCCATCGTCGTCAGGTTCCGGCGGCTCGCCGAACCCGGGCGGGACGACGGGCTCCCCGTCGGCGGTCGCCTACTCGGCCTGCATGCGCTCCCACGGCGTACCGAACTTCCCCGACCCCGACAGCAACGGAACGCTCCAGAAGACCAACGCGCAGTTGCTCGGGGTGAGCAGCTCGGCGTTCGACGCGGCCCAGCGAGCCTGCCAACCCCTGTACCCGAACAACGGTGGGTCGCTCAAGGACTCGCTCCGACAATGCGAGGAGGCCCTCGACTGCCCACAGGACATGGTGCAGCAGGTGATGACGCAACTTCGGAAGTACAGCCGGTGCATGCGCGATCACGGGGTGCCGAACTGGCCCGACCCCACCATCGACTCCCAGGGGAGACCCACTGTCGTCGTCCACGACTCGGAGCTCGGCTTCACGACAGATGAGCCGCAGATCAGCACCAAGATGCAGCAATGCCAGCACGTGGAGGACCCCGAAGTGCCGCTGCCGATCACCGAGGACCTGCCGCCCCCTGGCTAGGGCAAATGAGCAGCCGTGGGCGCAGGTACGACGAGAAGCGAGCGAGACAGTGAAGGAGACGCCGTGAGTGCCGGGACCACAAATGCCAGGACAACGTCGGCTACGGGCGAACGCGAGTTCGTCGAGTCCGGTGCCCGACACGGCCGGCGCGGCTGGGTGATCAGTGCGGTGGTGCTGGTGTTGCTTGCCGTCGGTGCCGTCGTGGTGGCCAGCGGAGTGCTCAGCAGTGGCGGGAACAGGAACACGTCGAGCAACAGCGGCTCGGCGACGTCGCTGTCGACGATCACGCGCCGGTCGCTGTCCCAGCGGATGCAGCTCAACGGCACCCTCGGGTATGCGGGCTCCTACACCGTCCTGGGC
>JBKOWB010000063.1:0-2743 GCA_046724195.1 Actinomycetota bacterium | reverse complement strand
GGCATAGACCCAGATCACGATGAATATGTCGGTGAGCAGCTGACGGATCGCGGTAGGCAGCCGATCGGCGTACATCTTCACGCGCGACAGCGTCCCACGCCGGGGACTAGGCGCGCTCGCCGGCACACTCCGAGCAGGTCCCGAAGATCTCCATGGTGTGCGACACGTCCACGAAGCCGTGCTTGCCGGCCACCCTCTCGGCCCAGGACTCCACTACCGGGCCCTCCACTTCGACGGCACGCCCGCAGGACCGGCACACCAGATGGTGGTGGTGACCCTGGCTGCACCGGCGGTAGAGGTGCTCGCCGCCGGGGCGCCGCATGACATCGATCTCGCCCGCGTCGGCGAGGCCCTGAAGTGTGCGGTAGACCGTGGTCAACCCGACCCGCTCGCCACGCGCGCGCAGCATCGCGTGCAAGTCCTGGGCGCTGCGGAAGCCCTCCGCGTCGGCGAGCACGGCGCTGACCGCGGTGCGCTGCTTGGTGTTGCGGACCATCGTGCTCGCGTCGTCGCTCATGAAACCTCCCTCGCGTGGGTGACGGCGTCGGCCACGATGTGCGCGACGTGTTCGTCCACCAGCGAGTATGCGATCTCCCGGCCGCGACGCGCCCCGCGCACCACGCCGGCGCCGCGCAACACCCGCAGATGCTGCGAGACGAGCGGTTGCGGAGCGCCCAGCTTCTCGACGAGTTCGTGCACGCAGCGCTCCCCGGCACCCAACTCGGCGACGATGGCGACGCGGATCGGCGCGGACAGCGCGCGCAGCAGTTCGCCCGCTCCCTCGTACGCTTCGTAGCCGGTCGTGGTCATCGTGGTAACCGTACAACGATTTTCATGTCAGAAAGTCCAGAAGACCTTCGCGACGATCACCGCGAGCAGCAGCGCCAGCAGCAGCACCCGGACGGCGCGGGTCGACGCGGACTGGACGGGCCAGGTGGTGAACGTCAGCGCCGCCATCGCCGCGCCCAGCACGAACAGCACGGCGGCGCCGATGATGCCGGGCAGGAAGAAGCCGGCCAGCAACGCGGCCAGGGCTACGAGGAAGGCGGTCGTCGGGTTGATCCGGGCCAGCCTCTGCAGCAGGTTCTCGGACGGTGACACGGGCAACTCCTGGGGTCAGTACGCTCGTCACATGCTGGTGCTCAACCGCTTCGTGGTCCCGCCGGACACCCAGGACGGGTTCGTCGAGCAGGCTCACGCGGCCCTCGCCGCCCTGGCCGAGCGTCCCGGGTACGTCTCCGGGCGGCTGACCCGGGCGCTGGACGATCCCGCGTACTGGACCCTCGTGACCGAGTGGGAGTCCGTCGGAGCCTACCGGCGCGCGCTGAGCGGCTACGACGTCAAGGTGCGCGCCACCCCGCTGCTGGCTCTGTCCCGGAACGAGCCGTCCGCGTTCGAGACGCTGGCGAGCGCCGCTCCCGGCGGTGCGGTGGTGGTCGAGAGCAGCGACCGGGCCGCGGAGCCGCGGCCTTGAGAACTAGTCTTGGGTGATGACCACGGCTCCGCCCGTCCCCGCTCCGCCTCAGGGCCCGGGCGTCATCCCGCCGTTTCCCGCGCCCCCGACCGAGGGACGCGGCCGGCGGATCGGGCTGGGACTGGGCATCGGCGGGGCGGCCCTGCTGCTGGTCTGCGGCGGCGGCATCGCGGCCGCCGTCGGTCTCGTCTCGGTCATGAGCAGCGCGCTCAACGAGCAGGCACATGTGGTCGTCGGCGACTTTTTCGACGCGGTCCAGGCCAAGAAGTACGCCGAGGCATACAACTCGCAGTGCCAGGATGTGAAGGACAACGAGACGCAGGCCGAGTTCACCAGCCGCATCACGTCGACTGACCCGATCGCGTCGTACCGGGTCGGCGACGTCGACCTGACCAGCGTCGACCTGTCCGTGCCGGTGGACGTCACCTACTCCAGCGGCGACACCGCACAGGTGCAGGTGTACCTCGGCCAGGACCGGGAGACGGGCGAATTCCAGGTCTGCGGCATCGAAGAGTAACCTGTCGACCCTGTCCCTTTCACCGCTAACGTCCCCGCCGACAACCAGCCGGCGTAGGAGGAACATGCCCGCCGACCGTATCGACGCCGTCGTCAGCTTGGCCAAGCGCCGCGGTTTCGTCTTTCCCTCCAGCGAGATATACGGGGGCACCCGTTCGGCGTGGGACTACGGTCCGCTGGGCGTGGAGCTGAAGGAGAACGTCCGCCGGCAGTGGTGGAAGGCGATGGTCCAGCAGCGTGACGACATCGTCGGCTTGGACTCCGCCGTCATCCTCGCCCGCGACGTGTGGGCCGCCTCCGGCCACATCGACGCGTTCGTCGACCCGCTGACCGAGTGCCAGTCCTGCCACAAGCGGTTCCGCGCCGACCACCTCGAGGAGGCCTACGAGGCCAAGAACGGTCGCCCGCCGGCGTCCCTCAACGAGATCAACTGCCCGAACTGCGGTAACAAGGGTACGTTCACGCCGCCGAAGATGTTCAACGGCCTGATGAAGACGTACTTGGGGCCCGTGGAGAGCGACGAGGGCCTGCACTACCTGCGGCCCGAGACCGCGCAGGGCATCTTCGTCAACTACAACAACGTGGCCACCGCGGCGCGCAAGAAGCCGCCGTTCGGCATCGCGCAGATCGGCAAGAGCTTCCGCAACGAGATCACCCCGGGGAACTTCATCTTCCGTACCCGCGAATTCGAGCAGATGGAGATGGAGTTCTTCGTCGAGCCCGGCACCGACGAGCAGTGGTACGAGTACTGGC
>JBKOWB010000051.1:0-4701 GCA_046724195.1 Actinomycetota bacterium | reverse complement strand
GGACGGGCATTGCCGGCCGGCCACACGGGCATCGGCGCCGGCTAGAGCCAGGCCGCGCTAACCCGATCCGCCACCTCGGCGGCCTGGGTGCGTCCCGCCTCCGCCGCGGCAGCGCGGCGGGACGGGTCGAGCGGGTTGCGGCCGATGTCGGCGAGCGCGGTGCGGCTCGGGCTCACCACGGCCGTACGGACGGCCGGGCCGAGCGCCGCAGCCTGCACGGCCGGCCTGTCGGCGCGGTGCAGCGCCGCGGTGATCGGGGCGATCACCACGACCCGGCCGTGACCGGCGACGAGGTCGACGTTCGCGGCCGAGCGCATGCCGCCGTCGATGTAGCGGGTGCCGTTCACCGTCATCGGCGGCCAGACCAGCGGTACGGCGCAGCTGGCCGCGACGGCGTCGATGAGCGAGACCCCGCTTCCCGAGTCGAACACGACGAACTCGCCGGTCTCGGCCACGATCGCGGTGATGCGCAGCGGGATCCGCGGCCATTCGTCGCCCGGCGCCCGCGTCGCGATCGCGGCGCGGCGCTCCGCTTCCGGCACGGTCGCCTTCCGCAGGGCGGCGCGGCCGAGCCAGGCGCGGCCACGCCGCCGGTCGCCAGGGTAGGCCGCGGCGAGGATGTAGCGCAGCAGCACGCCGTTGCCGATGGCGGCATTACGGTCCCCGGCCGTGTCCACGAGCTCGTGGCCGTAGAGCTTCTCCAGCGACGTGCCGCCGGTGATCTGGGCGGCGACTACCGAGCCGGCCGACGTGCCGACGAACAGGTCGGCGCCGGTGAGGTCGATGCCGTGCTCGGCCAGGCCGTGTATCAGGCCGATCTCCCAGGCGACGCCCGTGACGCCGCCCCCGCCCAGGACCAGGGCCCTACCCTCGGATGCCATGTGGCGATCCAAACACGAGGGTCGCTCGGATACCAGTGCTCCCCTCCCGCGAGGTCACCTTCCGGCCGAGATCGGACTTAGGCTGCAAGGGTGCGCCTTGCCCACGTCTCCGACCTGCATCTCGGAACGGATGACCCGGCCGTGGTCGCGGGACTTCTCGCCGACGTGGCCGCGCAGCGCGTCGACCAGGTACTGGTCAGCGGTGACCTGACGATGCGGGCGCGACGAGCCCAGTTCCGGGCGGCGCGCGCCCTGCTCGACGAACTGGGGGTGCCGTGGGTCAGCGTGCCCGGGAATCACGATCTGCCGCTGGACCGGGTGCTGACTCGGGCGTTCCGGCCGCTGCGCGCCTATCTCCGGTGGATCTGTCCGGAGGCCGAGCCGCTTCGCCTGCATGACGGCGTGCTCGTGCTCGGGCTCAACACGGCGCGCCGCTACTACTGGAAGGGTGGCCGCGTCGATGCCGGCCAGATCGCCCGGATCGGCAGCGCTTTCGCGGCCTCCGTACCCCTCAAGATCTTGATGGTGCACCACCCGGTGTTCGTCCCCGCGGCGCGATCGCATCGGCCCGTCCGGGGTGTCGACCGGGCACTGCGGGCCGCAGCCGCAGCCGGGGTCGATGTCGTCCTCTGTGGACACGATCATGTCCAGGCGCATGTCGATCTCGCGCTGTCCCGGCCGGATCTGGGTCGGCACGTGATTGGCGTCATGGCTGGAACGGCCACGTCCCGCCGGGTGCGGGCGGGAGAGGGGCAGTCCTACAACGTGCTGTCGCTGACCGACGCGGGCCGGCTTCGGCTGGAGGTCCGGCAGTTTCGTGACGGGCGCTTCGCACCGCTGCTCGCGCGGGAATGGACGCGCGTCCCGGACGGCTGGCGCGAGGCCTAGGCTCCGGCGTATCCTGTAAGTAGGTACTTACTTACATGCGAATCGAGGCGGCCATGAATGCCATCGACACGCTGGGGCGGCAGAAGTACGTCCTGCTGGAGACGCGAAAACGGGACGGTAGCTGGGTCGGGACCCCGGTGAGCATCGTGGTGGACGGCGGGCGGGCGTTCTTCCGGACCTGGGACGTGTCCGGCAAGGCCAAGCGCCTGCGCAACTTCCCCGAGGTACGGGTCGCGCCCAGCACGATGCGCGGCAAGCCGACGGGCCCCCGCCTCGCCGGGACCGCGCGGCTGCTGGACGATGCGGAGGTGGCTCCCGTCCGCGCGCTCCTCGCCGCGAAATACCCGATCCTGCAGCGCCGCCTCGTGCCCTGGATGCACGAGCGCAAGGGCTGGACGACGCTGCACTACGAGCTCACCGTGGAACCGCGCTGAGCACCAAGGACACCATCGTCGCGGCGGCCATGGAGCTGTTCGGGCGGCAGGGCTACCACGCCACGACGGTCGCGCAGATCGAGGCCGCCGCTGGTCTTTCCGCCGGTGCGGGCGGGCTGTACCGGCACTTCCCGAGCAAGCGGGCGCTGCTCGAGGAAGGGCTACGCCGGCAGGCCGAGGCGGGCCGCCCGCTGCTCGCGTACCTCGATGATCCGGACGCGCTCGCGGGCCTGCCGCGCCGCGAGCGCTTCCTGGCGGTCGCGCGCGCGGGTTTGCGCCGCCTGGACTCCGAGCGCGACGTCAACCGGCTGCTGCTGCGCGACCTGGCGTCGTTCCCGGATCTGCTCGAGCAGGTCCGGGCGCATGAGCTCAAGCGCGTGCACGACGCCTTCACCGCGTTCCTGGCTCGAGAGGACCCGGCGGGCCATCAGGACCATGCCGCGCTCGCGGCCGTGCTCATGGCGGCGGTGAGCCACTACTGGATACTGGCCGACGTCTTCGACGGACAGCATCCGCACGGCGTCGATGCCGAGCGCTTCCTCGCCACGCTGGTGGACCTCGCGGTCGGTCCACCGAAGGGTTAGAGCCACCGCGAACCGTCGGACATTCGACTGCGGAGATGATTGCCCGGCAACATCACGTACGGAAGTCTGGACGCATGCGCGCCACGTATCGGGTCCTCGCCCTGCTCATCGCCGCCGGTGTCGTCGTACAGGCGGCTTTCATCGCGGTCGCCTGGTTCCAAGTGCTGCACGACTCGGATTCCGGGGCCATCTTCGACAAGAACTCCGAGCCGAACTGGGCGTACACCGGGCACAGCGTGGTCGGCACGCTGGTCATCCCGATCATCGCGCTCGTGCTGCTGATCCTGTCGTTCTTCGCCCGGATCCCCGGCGGCGTGAAGTGGGCCGCTATCACGTTCGGCGTGGTGCTGCTGCAGATCGTGTTCGCGTTCCTCGGGTTCGCCGCGCCCGTCGCGGGCGCGCTGCATGGCATCAACGCCTTCGCGCTGGCCGGGGTGGCGTCCGTCGCGGCGCGTAAGGCGCGCATGGCCGAGACCGCGCCCGTCGAGCCGGCCGCGCCGGTCGGCTCCACCTAACGGAGACATTTTGCGTTCGCCGGTCCGGACCGTCGTCGCTGTGGTGGCGGCCCTCGCCGTGCTCGGCCCGCTCGGGTACTTCTGGTTCACCAGCCTCGTCCCGTCGACCTACGACATGACGGCGATGGGCCGGCCCGATAGCGGCGGCGGCCCGGACGCCCACCGCCACGGCCGCCTGAGCGTCGCCGACCTCAAGGGCCCGTCCGGCCGGGCGGACGTGACGGTCACGCTCACCGCCCGCAGGGAGAACGGCGGTTACACGCTCAACCACGCGACGCCGGGTCCCGAGATCCGGGTACGGCAGGGCCAGTTGCTCGAGGTGACGCTGGTCAACGAGTCGGTGCCGGACGGTGTCACGCTGCACTGGCACGGCGTCGACGTGCCGAACGCGGAGGACGGCGTCGCCGGCGTCACTCAGGACGCGGTCATGCCCCGGCAGAGCCACGTCTACCGGTTCGTGGCGGCGGACGCGGGCACCTACTGGTACCACTCCCACCAGGTCTCGGACGACGAAGTGCGGCGCGGCCTGTTCGGCACGCTCGTGGTGCTCCCCCCGGCGCCGGTCGCGGCGGCCGTCGACACGGTGGTCGCGGTGCACACCTATAACGGGCGGCGGACCATCAACGGTCACGCCGGGACCTCCCCGCTCGCCGCCAAACCCGGCGAACTGGTCCGGGCCAGGCTGATCAACACCGACGCGGGACCGATCCGCGCCTGGGTGGCCGGCGCCGGCTATCGCGTGGTCGCGGTGGACGGCCGCGACGTTCACGCGCCAACGCCGGTCGAAAACGTCGCGGTCCTGGTGACCGCGGGCGGCCGCGTCGACGTCGAGTTCACCGTGCCGGCCTCCGGCTTGGCCCGCGTGGATGTCGGGGCGGGCACCGCGCTCGTGGCGGGCGGCGCGGCCGCGTCCGCCGAGCCGCGGCCCACCGTCGACCTGCTCTCGTACGGGTCGCCCGCGCCGCTCGGCTTCGACCCGGCCAAGGCGAACCGCCACTTCGAGTACCGGGTCGGCCGGCGGATCGGCTTTCTCGACGGCAAGCCCGGCATGTGGTGGACGGTGAACGGCCACTTCTGGCCCGACGTCCCGATGTACATGGTCGCGACGGGCGACGTGGTGCAGATGACGATCTCCAATACCAGCGGCGAGGTCCACCCGATGCATCTGCATGGGCATCACGCCGTGGTGCTCAGCCGCAACGGCGTCCAGGCCACCGGCAGCCCGTGGTGGATGGACTCGCTCGACGTGGGGGACGACGAGACGTACGTGATCGCGTTTGTGGCGGACAATCCCGGCATCTGGGTCGACCACTGCCACAACCTCAAGCACGCGGCCGAGGGGCTGCTGGCGCACCTCGCCTACGCGGACGTCGGCACGCCGTACCGGGTCGGCGGCAAG
>JBKOWB010000003.1:0-6303 GCA_046724195.1 Actinomycetota bacterium | reverse complement strand
GCCTGGGCCTGCAGACCGGCAGCACCTACAGCGGCTTCGACATCGAGATCTCGAAGATCATCGCCAAGGGTCTCGGCGTGCCGGAGAGCGGCATCACCTGGAAGACGACGGTGTCGGCCAACCGTGAGCCGTACATCCAGCAGGGCCAGGTCGACCTGGTGGTGGCGACGTACACCATCAACGACGAACGCAAGAAGGTCGTCAACTTCGCCGGGCCGTACTACATCGCCGGTCAGGACCTGCTCGTGCCCACCAACTCGACGATCACCGGTCCGGAGTCGCTGGCCGGCAAGAAGGTGTGCTCGGTGACCGGCTCGACCCCGGCGAAGCGCATCCAGACCGACTACAAGCAGGCGAAGCTGCAGCAGTTCGACTCGTACTCCAAGTGCGTCACGGCGCTGGCCGGCGGTCAGGTGGACGCGGTCACCACCGACGACATCATCCTCGCCGGGTACGCCGCGCAGCCGCAGTACGCGGGCAAGTTCAAGGTGGTCGGCAAGCCGTTCTCCACCGAGCCGTACGGCATCGGCCTCAAGAAGGACGACACCGCCGGCTGCAACAAGATCAACGACATCCTGAAGGCGTCGGCCACCGACGGCTCCTACAAGGCGGCGTGGGAGTCGACGCTCGGTAAGAGCGGCAAGCCCGCCCCCGAGCTGGACGTCTCCAAGCTGAACAACTGCAGCTGACCGATTGATCACGGGCGGGGCCGGCGAGGCCGGCCCCGCCGGCTCTTCCCCTGGCGAGGAGGACGATGGACGTCTTCTCCGATCCCGCCAACGTCGACGTGTACGTGACGGGATTTCTCTGGATCCTCAAGCTCACGGCGGCCTCCGCCCTCTTTGCGCTCGTGCTGGGCGTGCTGCTCGCGGCGATGCGGGTGTCGCCGGTACCGGTGCTGCGCGGCTTCGGCACCGCGTGGGTCAACGTGTTCCGGAACACACCGCTGACGCTGATCATCTTCTTCTGCTACTTCGGGCTCTTCTCGACGCTGGGCTTCTCGCTGTCCGACGACATCGAGCTCAACAATTACTGGCTCGGCGTGATCGGCTTGTCGGTCTACACCGCTGCGTTCGTCTGTGAGGCAATCCGCTCCGGCGTCAACACGGTGCCGGCCGGGCAGGCCGAGGCGGCCCGCGCGATCGGCATGTCGTTCCGGCAGACCCTCACCATGATCGTCCTGCCGCAGGCCGGGCGAGCCGTGATCGCGCCGCTGGGCAGCACCTTCATCGCGCTGGCCAAGAACGCCACGATCGTGGGCACGATCGGCCTGGCCGAGTCTTCCAACGCGATGAAGGAACTGATCAACGCGAACGGCGATGCCGTCGTCCCGATCTTCCTGGTGTTCGCCGGGACGTTCGCCGCCGTGCTGATCCCGACCGGCTACGGGTTCGGCTGGCTGGCCAATCGATTGGCCGTGAAGCGATGAGCACGGACGCGGTTCTCTACGACTACCCAGGGCCGCGGGCCAAGATCCGCAACAACGTCCTCACCGTGATCTTCTCCCTCGTCCTGCTCGCGCTCCTGTACTGGATCTACGCGAAGTTCGACGAGAAGGGTCAGTGGGCCGCCTCGCTCTGGAAGCCGTTCACCCAGAGCAGCACGTGGACCGACTACATCCTCCCCGGCCTGGCGGGCACGCTCAAAGCCGCCGCGGTCGCGATGGTGCTGTCGCTGGTCTTCGGGCTGGTGTTCGCCGTCGGTCGGCTCTCGGACCACTGGTGGCTGCGGGTGCCGGCCGGGGTCGTCGTGGAGTTCTTCCGCGCCGTACCGCTGCTGTTGTTGATGTTCTTCATCTTCTTCGGTGTGCCGTTCCTGACCGAGCAGCCCATGCCGGTGTTCTGGGCCGTCGTCATCGGGCTGACGCTGTACAACGGCTCGGTGCTCGCGGAGGCGTTCCGGGCCGGAATCCGGGCGGTGCCGATCGGGCAGAGCGAGGCCGCATACGCCGTCGGCATGCGCAAGGGCCAGGTGATGCGGGAGATCCTCATCCCGCAGGCGGCGCGCGCGATGCTGCCGGTCATCGTGAGCCAGCTCGTGGTGCTGGTGAAGGACACGGCGCTGGGCTACATCATCGCGTACTCGGAACTGCTCCAGCTTGGCGTCAACAACCTCTCCGCGAACTTCGGCAACGTGGTCCAGGCCGCGATCGTGGCTGCGGCCATCTACATCATCGTCAACTCGGCGCTGACGGCCACGGCGGGCTGGCTGGAGCGCTACACGCGACGCACCGGCCGCACACCACGGCAAGCAGCGGCCGCCACCGCCGCCGGAGCGGGCGTGGGTGAGCCATAGGGCTGATCGCTACCGGGCCAGCTCCGTGACCCGCGACTCGCGTACGACCGTCACGCGGATCTGGCCCGGGTAGGTCAGCTCCTCCTCGATCTGCTTCGCGACGTCGCGGGCCAGGACGGCCGCGCCGATGTCGTCGATGTCGTCGGGGCGGACCATGACGCGGATCTCGCGGCCGGCCTGCATGGCGAACACCTTGTCGACGCCGACCTTGCCCGCGGCGATCTCCTCGATGCGCTCGAGGCGCTTCACGTACGCCTCGAGGCTTTCCCGGCGGGCACCCGGCCGGCCGCCGGAGCAGGCGTCCGCGGCCTGGGTGAGCACGGCCTCGATGGTCTGCGGTGGGACCTCGTTGTGATGTGCCTCGATGGCGTGCACCACGTCCTCGGACTCGCCGTACTTGCGCGCCAGGTCGGCGCCGATGAGCGCGTGGCTGCCGTCGACCTCGTGGGTCAGTGCCTTGCCGATGTCGTGCAGGAACGCGGAGCGCTTGATGGTCGGCACGTCCAGGCCCAGCTCGGCGGCCATGATGCCGGCGATGTGCGCGGTCTCGACGAGGTGCTTGAGCACGTTCTGGCCGTAGCTGGTGCGGTAGCGCAACCGGCCCAGCAGGCTCGCCAGCTCCGGGTGGATATCGGTGATGCCGACGTCGACCAGCGCCTCCTCGGCCGCGCGATCACAGAGCCGCGCCACCTCGTTCTTGGCGCTGTCGAAGACCTCCTCGATGCGGTGCGGATGGATCCGGCCGTCGAGGACCAGCTTCTCGAGTGTGAGGCGGCCGACCTCGCGGCGTACCGGGTCGAAGCAGGAGAGCAGCACCGCCTCCGGGGTGTCGTCGATGATCAGATTGACCCCGGTGGTCGACTCGAACGCCCGGATGTTACGGCCCTCGCGGCCGATGATGCGGCCCTTCATCTCGTCGCTCGGCAGATGCAGCACGCTGACCACGCTCTCGGCGGTCTGCTCGCTGGCGATGCGCTGGATGGCGTCCACGACGATGTGGCGTGCCCGGGTGTCGGCGGTGGAGCGGGCGTCGTTCTCGATGTCGCGAACCAGGATCGCGGCCTCGCGCTTGGCCGAAGCCTCGATGCTTTCCACCAACTCCGCCCGGGCGGCGTCGGCGGTGAGGCCGGCGATGCGCTCGAGCTCCCGGCGGCGCTCGTCCTCGGCCGCGGCCACATCGGCCTCCCTGATGGTCAGAGCGGCCTCCCGCTCGGCCAGGTCGGCGTCCATGGTCGCGAGGCGGCGCTCGCGCTCGACCAGCCGCTCCACCTCGTCGGCGTGGAGGCGTTCCCGCTCGTCGATCCGGGCCGCCCGGCGCTCCACCTCCGCCGCGTGCTCCTTCGCGGTCGCGTTCAGCAGCGCGACCTCACGTTCGCCGCTGCGGCGGGCGGCCGCGCGGACCTGCTCGGCGTCGGACTCGGCCTGGCGGTGGGCGTGCTCGAGGATCGTGTCGGCTTCCTCGTGGGCCGCCTCCAGGACGCGGCGGGCCTCGGCGCGGGCGGCCGACGCCTCGGCCTTCGCGGCGGCGGCCTCCGCGCGTACCGAAGCGGCCTTGGCCTTGGCGTCGTCGACCTTGGCCTTCGCGTCGTCGACGGCCCGCTCCTGGCTGTTCTTGGCATGGTCCTTGTTGCTCTGCAGCTGGCGCAGCGCGCGGGCGCCGAGAAGCAGGCCGACCACCACCAGGCCAGCGAGAACGACGATCGCCAGCACCAGCACCCAATCCAGGGCGGTCATCTCGCCGCGTCTCCCTTCGCCGCGCCGCATGACTGCGCGCCGGCTGTCCCGGGGATGCCCGACCAAGGCGAGTGAACGCAGGCGTCGTCGTCCGCCGACGCACGGGGGACATCTTGTCCGTGCCCGGGGGCCGACCGCCCATTTATGCGGGGCCGCCACCCGCGTGGTTGGCGAGCGGCGGTGGCCTCTACGGCGATCTTGGCGGTAAGTGATGCCGTAATGTAATGCGATTTATATTGTGCGCGTTGCTTGCGATGGTCGAGCAAACCTTGTGTAACGCGAGGCTAGGTCGCGAGTGCCGCTTCGGTCAAGGACTCATGATTCGGCGGTGGACAGAACGTAGGGCACAGACTCGCTCACGCCCAGCTCAGGTCCGTTGCCGGCATTTCATGGTATCTCGCCCCATGTCTCACATCGGCGCCCAGTCGCCCGATGCCGCCTTGCGCATGCTGAGAAGCGCCCCGGGTGCCCCCGATCCTGCTGCGGGGGCGCGCTGAGAAGCGCCCGGATCTCCCCCGAGGCTGCCCCGGCGGGATGCAGGCCCGGGTGTCCCCGATGCCACCCCCGCGGCATGCTGAGGAGCGCCGAGGTCTCCGATGCGCTCCGCCCAGCATGCCGTCATGAGGGCGGAAACCCGCTCGGCGCCGGGATCGTCGGGGCGCAGCGTTCCCGCTGTCAGAACTGGGTGTCGGGCGACTGGTCGGCGAGCGCGTCGGCGTCGATCTGGTCGGCGAACTCGGCGGCCTCGGCGTCGCGGGCCGCCAACGCGTCCTTGACCGCACGGATCGCCACGCCGGCGGGGTAACCCTTGCGCGCCAGCATGCCCACCAGCCGGCGGAAGATCGCCTCTGGCGTGCCGGTGGCCGTACGCAGCCTGCGGTCCACGAGGGCGCGTGCGGTGGCCGCCTCCTCGCCCTCGTCGAGCGTCTCCAGCGCCTCGCTCGCCACCTCCGCATCGACGCCGCGCTGGCGCAACTCGTCCGCCAGTGCCCGCCGGGCAAGGCCGCGCCCGTGGTGACGGCTGGACACCCAAGCACGGGCGAACGCCGCATCGTCGATGAGGCCGACCTCGTCGTAGCGGTCCAGAACCTCGGCGATCACCTCATCGGGGATCTGTCGACGGGCGAGCGCCTTCGCCAGTTCGGCGCGAGTCCGGGGATGCACCGAGAGCAGCCGGAGGCAGATCTCCCGGGCCAGCTCCGAGGCGCTCTGCGGCGCCTCGGACGGAGGCTCGACGGCCACGCGGCGGCGGCCCATGTCGCCGCGGCCGTCGACGTCGTCGCTCGGCGAGCTCCGGCGCCAGCCCCGAACGTTGCCGCGTTCCGGGTCAGGGGGCCGGAGCTCGCCACCGAGAGGTTGCGCACCGGCCGGGCGCGGCGGGATGGCATCCCATCCCCGCCCGGCCCGAGCACCACGCCGTCCGGCCATCGGCGGTCAGCGCCCCGACCACACGGACGACAGCGTTTGCTCGCCCACCGTCATCGGGCGCATCTGCTCGCCCATCGTCATCGGGCGCAGCTGCTCGCGCACCATCATCGGGCGCAGCTATCAGAAGTCGACCGGCGGCAGCTCGGGGCCGCCGGCGGCGTCGCCGATGGTTTGGCCGACACCGAGCTTCTCCAGGATCTTCTTCTCGATCTCGGCCGCCACGTCGGGGTTGTCCTTCAGGAACTCCCGCGCCTTCTCCTTGCCCTGGCCCAGCTGATCGCCATCGTACGTATACCAGGCGCCGGACTTGCGGATGATGTTCTGCTCGACACCCACGTCGATGAGCGACCCTTCACGGGAGATGCCCTTGCCGTACATGATGTCGAACTCGGCCTGCTTGAACGGCGCGGCGACCTTGTTCTTCACGACCTTGACCCGGGTCCGGTTGCCGACGACGTCGGTGCCGTCCTTGAGGCTCTCGATGCGCCGCACGTCGAGACGGACCGACGAGTAGAACTTCAGCGCCCGACCGCCCGTCGTCGTCTCGGGGCTGTTGTGCACCATGACACCGTCGACGAAGTAGTTGTGGTTGCCTTCGATCTCGATGTCGAAGCGGTTCATGGACCGCGTGCGGAGCTTGACACGGATGTCGATCACCCGCGCGGGAACGGGGTGCGTCTCGGTGGGTGCGAACTGCGGTACCACGGCCATCTTCATCAACCAGCTCAGGGAAAAGATCGGCGTGATGTTCGGCTCGCCGGAGACCACGACTGGCGGCAAGGCTCTCAAGTTCTATGCCTCGGTGCGGCTCGACGTGCGTCGCATCGAGACGCTCAAGGACGGCAC
>JBKOWB010000155.1:0-14005 GCA_046724195.1 Actinomycetota bacterium | reverse complement strand
CTCGAGTACCGCGACCCCGCCGAGCAGGGCAGCCGGCGCGCGCTCGCCGGCCATCACGCCGCACCGGCGGAACCGGCGCCAGCCTGCGGCGGCGAGGCGGGCAGCGATTCCGGCAACCCAAACGTGTTGAACAGCCGCAGGTCGAAGAAGCAGGACACGTGGCTGACGCCGTCTGGAGCCAGGGTGAGGACCGGCATGTTGAACGGCCGGTACACGTCCCCGTCGCGCATGTAGAGGCCGAACGCGTACTGGCCGTTCGCCCTCGTCGGCACCAGCCGCATGTCGCCCGGGCCGCCGGCCGGGCACTGAGTGTCGACGAGCCGGGCGATGTCCTCCGGCCCCTGGTACCAACCGGTGAACGGCGGCATCTCCCAGACCGCGTCCTTGGTGAAGATCGTGACCATGGCGGCGATGTCCTTGGCCTCGAACGCCGCCACGAAGCGGTCGAGCAGTTCACGCGTCTCGGACTCGCCGGGTTCGGTGACGTCGTCCGGCACCGGAGCGGCCTCCTGGAGCTGGACGCGGGCTCGCTGCAACGCGCTGTTGACCGAGGCGGTGGTCATGTCCAGCATCTCGGCGACCTCGGCGGCCGGCCACTGCAACACGTCGCGCAGGATAAGCACCGCCCGCTGCCGCGGCGGCAGGAACTGCATCGCGGCGATCACCGCGAGGCGAATGCTCTCCCGGCCGTCCACCACCGACGCCGGGTCGGAGCCGACCATGGCGTCCGGCATCGGTTCGAGCCACGGCACCTCGTGCCGCGCGACGAGTGGATCACCGGGATCGGAGTTGGGCGCGCCGAGACCGATCGGCAGCGGCCGGCGGGTACGTGTCTCCAGCGCGTTCAGGCATGCGTTGGTCGCGATCCGGTGCAACCAGGTCCGCATCGAGGAGCGTCCCTCGAACTTTTCGTACGAGCGCCACGCCCGCACGTACGTCTCCTGCACCAGGTCCTCGGCGTCGTAGACGGAGCCGAGCATCCGGTAGCAATGCGCGAGCAGCTCACGCCGGTACGGGTCGGCCTGCCGCACGAAGTCCGTGTCCACCCTGTCGCCTCCCCAGACAAAGTCCACACCGGGATAGACCGGCGCCAGGGCCGAAACTCATCGCCGTGGGACCGATGAATTCTCGGCACGGCGGCGGTCTGTCCTTGCGATCGTAATTCGAGAGACGGAGGACCGGCCGTGCCGAACGGGACGAAGGACACCAGGTGGACCGCTCTGGCGGTGCTGTGCGTCGGGATGCTGATGATCATCCTGGACGTGACCATCGTGAACGTCGCGCTGCCGTCCATCCAGCACGAGCTCGGGTTCAGCCAGTCGGGCCTGGCCTGGGTGATCAACGCCTACCTGATCCCGTTCGGCAGCTTGTTGTTGCTGGCCGGCCGGATCGGCGACCTGGTGTCGCGCCGCGGCGTCTTCGTCGGCGGGCTGGCGATCTTCACCGCCGCGTCCGCGGCATGTGGCCTGGCGGATAGCCAGCAGATGCTGGTCGCGGCCCGCTTCCTCCAGGGCATCGGCGGCGCCATGACCTCGGCTGTGATCCTCGGCATGATTGTCACGATGTTCCCGGAGCAACGGGAACAGGCCCGGGCGATCGGTGTCTACGCCTTCGTGGCGTCGGCCGGCGGCGCGGTGGGTCTGCTGCTGGGTGGCGTGCTGACCGAGAGCATCAACTGGCATTGGATCTTCTTCGTCAACGTGCCGGTCGGCCTCGGTGCGGCGGTCGCCGCCGTACGTCTGCTCGACAAGGACCGCGGTGCCGGCGTGAAGCAAGGCGCGGACGTTCCGGGCGCCGCGCTGATCACCGCCGCCTTGATGGTGTCGGTCTACACCATCGTGGAACCGGCCGCCGACTACGGCTGGACCGCACCTCGCACGGTCTGGCTGGCCGTGGCCGCGATCGCGCTGCTGGTCGCGTTCGTGGTCCGGGAGGCGACCGCGGCAACCCCGCTGGTCCCCCTGCGGATCTTCCGGTCCCGGGGCCTGACCGGCGCGAACCTGGCCCAGTTGCTCAGCGCCGCCGGCATGTTCGGCATGTTCTTCGTCGGCGTGCTCTACGTGCAGCATGTCCTCGGCTACGACGCGCTGCGGATCGGGCTGGCCTTCCTGCCGGTCACGGTCATGATGGGCGGCCTGTCGCTGCGCTACTCCGAACGGTTGATCACCCGGTTCGGCGCCCGCACGGTGGTGGTCGCCGGTCTGGTGCTGGTCATGTGCGGGCTGGTGTTCTTCGCCCGGGTGCCGGTGCAGGGGAACTACGTTATCGACGTGCTGCCGTCGATGGTGTTGCTCGGCGTCGGCGCCGGCATGGCGTTCCCGGCGCTGGCCGCGCTCGCCATGGCCGAGGCCACGCCGGACGACGCCGGGCTCGCGTCGGGCGTGTTCAACACGACCGCCCAGGTCGGGTCGGCGCTCGGCCTGGCGGTGCTGGCCACGCTGTCGTCCGGCCGCTACCTCGCCCTGCGGCAGGACGGACTGCCCGATGTGGTGGCGCAGACCGGTGGCTACCGGCTGGCGTTCTTGGTCGCGTCCGCGCTCGTGGTGGTCGCGCTCGCGGTGACGGTCGCGGTCATCCGCCCCACAGCACGCACGAACACCGAAACGTCCGAGTTGATCCCCGCCTAGCGGCTGGTCGCGGACGCTAGCTGAGATGCCCGTGCTCGCGGGCCCAGCGGAACAGCTCGGCCTCCGCCTCCTCCCGCGACAACGGCCCGCGGTCCAGCCGGAGATCCTTCAGATACCGCCACGCCTGACCCACGACCGGCCCGGGTGGCACGCCGAGCAGCTTCATGATCGCGTTGCCGTCCAGGTCCGGCCGTACCCGCGCCAGATCCTCCTCCGCCTGGATGCGGGCGATCCGCTCTTCGAGGGCGTCGTAGTCGGCCGCCAGCGCGGCCGCTTTGCGCCTGTTCCGGGTCGTCACGTCCGAACGGGTGAGCTTGTGCAGGCGCGGCAGCAGGTCCCCAGCATCGGCGACGTACCGGCGCACGGCCGAGTCGGTCCACTCGCCGCGGCCGTAGCCGTAGAACCGCAGGTGCAGCGCGACCAGCTCGACGACATCAGCGGTGACGTCCTTGGGGTATTTCAGGGCCTTCATCCGCTGCTTGGTCATGCGCGCGCCCACCACCTCGTGATGGTGGAAGCTGACCCGGCCGTCGCGGCCCACATCCTTGGTCGCGGGCTTGCCGACGTCATGCATCAGGGCGGCCATCCGCAGGACGAAGTCGGGGCCGGCATCGCCTTCGAGGCGGACCGCGTTGGAGACCACGGTCAGCGTGTGCTCGTAGACGTCCTTGTGCTGGGCGTGTTCGTCGATCTCCAGCCGCAGGCCGGAGATCTCCGGAAGGAACCGATCGGCCAGCCCGGTGTCCACCAGCAACCGCAGTCCGCGAACCGGGTCGGCACCGCACAGCAGCTTCGTGAACTCGTCCCGGATCCGCTCGGCCGCGATGCGATCGAGATCCGGGGCCATGGCGGTCATCGCGGAGACCACGGCCGGGTCGACGGTGAACCGTAGTTTCGCCGCGAAACGGGCGGCCCGCAGCATCCGAAGTGGATCATCGGAGAACGACACTTCCGGCGCGGCTGGGGTACGAATCATGGACGCCGCAAGATCCGCGACACCGCCGTACGGGTCCGTGAAGACATGACCCGGCACCGACACCGCCATCGCGTTGATCGTGAAGTCGCGGCGCCGCAGGTCATCCAGCAGATTCGTGCCGTACTCGACCACTGGTTTCCGGGTGACCCCGTCGTACGTGTCCGCCCGGAATGTCGTGATCTCGAGCCGCAGGCCGTCCTTCTGCACGCCGATCGTGCCGAACTCGCGCCCGGTCTCCCAGATCGCGTCGGCCCAGCCCTTCACCACCGCCAGGATCTGGTCCGGGTGCGCATCCGTGCTGAAGTCGAGGTCATCTGCCAGGCGGCCGAGCAGCGCGTCCCGCACCGAGCCGCCGACCAAGTGCAGCTCATGGCCGGCATCCGCGAAGCGGCGGCCCAGATCGTCGGCGACGGGGAAGACACGCAAGAGCTCAGACACGGCGTTCTTCTGGGCCGAATTCAAGACAGACATGGGATGACCAGCGTATCGGTCGCGGCCGTCGCGGCCCTGGGCCACCCTCCTGCGCCGCCACCTATGACGACTGCCTTTATCGTGACTGCTGTGCCCGTATCCCTGGGGAGGCTTGTGTGAACGGCGGTCTGTACCGAAGCGCGCACGCCGCGCGCGACGGTGATCCGCCGCCGCCGGACGGTGTCACGCTGATCTCGGTCGACACGCAGCACTCGGGCGCCGCGGCCGCCGAGGATCAGGCATTGCCGCCTGAGGAGTTACCGCCAGCCGGTCCGGACGCCGAGGGCGGGACGGGTACGGCCGGCCAGAGCGCGATCATGGCGGCCGGCAGCCTCGTGAGCCGGTTGATCGGGTTCGTGCGCAACGCGCTGATCGGGATGACGCTGGGCGCGGGCATCGGCGACGCCTACACGAGCGCGCAGTTCCTGCCGGGCCAGATCTACGAGCTACTGCTCGGCGGCATCCTCTCCAGTGTCCTGGTCCCGCTGCTGGTACGCCGGCGCAAGGCGGATCCGGATGGCGGTCAGGCGTACACCCAGAAGCTGTTGACGTTCGCGGTGGTCGGCCTCGGTATCGCCACGCTGCTGATGGTGGCGGCGGCGCCGCTGATCACCGCGATCCAGGCGACCAAGGGCAGCGATGAGTACCAGCACCTGGTCACGCTGTTCGCGTACCTGATCCTGCCGATCATCTTCTTCACCGGGCTGTCCGCGCTGATCGGTGCGGTGCTGAACGTCCGCGGGCACTTCGCCGCGCCGATGTGGGCGCCGATCCTGAACAACGTCGTGGTGATCGCCACTTGCGGCGTCTTCATTATGGTGTTCGGCACCGCGAAGGGCCTGGCGCCGGAGGACATGACGCCCGGACGGATCCTGCTGATCGGCGGCGGCACGCTGCTCGGCATGGTCGCGCAGGCGGCCGGGCTACTGCCCGCACTGCGCCGGGTCGGTTTCGCATGGAAGTGGCGTTGGGATCCGCGCGGGCTCGGGCTGCGCGAGATCGGCAAGCTGGCCGGCTGGATGCTCTGCTACGTCGCGGCCAACCAGATCGCGGTCTTCGTCGTGGTGAACATGCTCAACGGCGTCGCGGACAACGGCAGCAACGCCGGCGTGCTGATCTTCAACAACGTCTTCCTGCTGACCATGATGGCGCACGGCATCATCGGCGTCTCCGTGATGACCGCGCTGCTGCCCAAGATGAGCGCGGCCGCGGCCGAGGGCCGGTACGCCGACGTCAGCTCCGACCTCAGCCGCGGCATCCGGCTGACCGCGACGGCTCTCGCCCCGATCGCGGTCATCTACGGCGTGCTCGCCGCGCCGATCGCGGTCACGTTGTTCCAGGGCGGCGCG
This sequence comes from Actinomycetota bacterium, assembly GCA_046724195.1. Lineage (GTDB taxonomy): Bacteria > Actinomycetota > Actinomycetes > Mycobacteriales > Micromonosporaceae > Actinoplanes. Next base: position 8,582 of record JBKOWB010000155.1, on the reverse strand, counting down.
TTCACCAGCCAGATGGCGAGCGCGACGGCCGGGGTGCTGGTGGTCGCCGCGTTCGCGGTGCTGCCGCTCTCCATCAGCTACCTGTGCACCTACACGTTCTATTCACTGCAGGGAAACAGGACGGCCGCCCTGATCAACCTGCCGGTAGTGGGCATCCGCATCGCCGCGTACGTCGTGCTGTCCGCAGTGCTGTCCGACTCGCTGGTCGCGGCCGGCATGACGGCCGGCAACGCGATCTCGTACGTAGCGTCGGCGCTCATCTCGCTCGCCGTACTCCGCCGCCGGATCGGCCGGCTCAATCTCGGCTCGGTGGTCGGCGCACTTGTCAAGGTGCTCGTGGCCGCAACGGTCGCCGCCGCGCTGGGCGTGCTGGTCGTGCATCTGCTGCCCGGCGGCGACGCGCCCGCTCGCGGCAATGCGTTCCTGCAGGTGGTCGTCGGCGCCACGGTCATCATCGTGGTCTATGTCGGCGCGGCGACCATGCTGCGCGTCCATGAGGTCAGCCAAGTGGTCCGGATGGTGCGTCGCAAGCTCGGCCGCTGAGCAGCTATTTCTCGGCCGCCGTTCGGTGGAAAGGGGCCCGGCGGCCCGGCCCGACAGAATGCCGCGCCGGGGGGATGACATGTGGGACCTTGGCCTCGGGCGGGTATGGTCAGTGTCGACATGTGAGCGGAGCAGTGCCGGCATGCGCCGAGCAGGTCGGCAGGCGCGCGGAGCACCGAGGGAGGACGGGTGACCCAGGTCGGCGAAGGCCACGAGACCGCGGCCGATGATGCCGGGCCGGTCATGACGTTCGGCGCGCCCACCGTCGGTGAGATCCTGGCCGAGCGTTATCAGCTCGAGGAGCACGTCAACAACGACAGCGCCGGCCGGCAGGTCTGGCGCGGCATCGATGTCATCCTGCGGCGCCCGGTCGCGGTCGTGCTGCGCCACCCGGGTGGCGAGTCCGCGACCGAGATGTTGCAGGCGGCGGTCGACGCGAGCCGGGTGATCCACCCCAACCTGGTCGGCGTCTACGACGCAATCGACGAGGGCGAGCGGGCGTACGTGGTGCGCGAGTGGGTCGACGGCGAGGCGCTGCGCGAGCTCGTCACCGAGGAAGGGCCGCTGGATCCGGCGCGAGCCACGGCGATCGCGCACTCCATCGCGGACTCGCTGGCCGCGGTGCACGCCACCGGCATGGTCCACGGCAACGTGCACCCTGGCACGACGCTCATCGGCGACGACGGCCGGATCGTGCTGGCCGACGCGCGGGCCGACTCGGCCGACAGCACAGAGACCGACGTGCGGGCCGTCGGCGGCCTTCTCTACTACGCGTTGACCGGTCGCTGGCCGCACGCGGAGGTCGGGAAGTCGGCGCTGCCGGACGCAAACCGCGACGCCGGTGGCGCCATCGCCGCGCCGCGACAGATCCGTGCGGGCGTCCCGGCGTACCTGGACGACCTGACCATGGACCTGCTGGACAAGCGGGTCGCCGCGCCTGCGGCGGACGCCCTCGCGGCGGAGTTGGCCCGCCTCGACGCGACGGACGACGACTATGAGGACGTCGGGCCGTTGCGGTTCGCGCAGAGCACGGCCGCCGAGCCGGTGCGCAGCACCCGCAAGATCATGATCGGGGTCGGCGCGCTGGTCGTCATCGCGATCGTCGGCCTGGTATTCGGTATCCGGGCCATCACGACCTCGAACAACGACAAGTCCAGCGGCGCGCAGCAGGCCGGTACCACGACGACCGGCCCGACCGGCGGCGGGACGAACAACGGCGCCGGACAGAGCGAGGCGCCGACGCCGCAGAAGATCCCGCTGACCGCCGACATGGTGCGCATCGTCGACCCGCCGCCCGGCGATCGCTCCGACACCGGTGAGGCCGCGAAGACCGTCGACAACGACCCGGAAAGCGCCTGGGAGACGCAGGGCTTCAAGAGCCCCAAGTTCGGCAACCTCAAGGCCGGCATGGGCGTCCTGATCAACCTGGGTACGCCCCGCAATGTGTCCGACGTCCGCGTCGAGACCTCGGCACCGGGCGTGGCGATGGAGATCCGTACCGGCACCACCGACTTCGGCGACAACTCCACCGGCGACAAGAAGGTCGTGGAGACGTACAAGAAGCTGGGCGACGGCGACGATCAGGGTGCGACCCCGGGTACGCGGGAGATCCTGACGGGCTTCGATGCCGACACCAAGTACCAGTACATCCTGGTCTGGCTGACCGCGCTGCCGCTGGCCGACGACGGCCGTTACCGGGTGAGCGTCTCCAACATCGAGGTCTACGGATCCTGACCCGAGCTCGGCCGGTCAGCCTTCTCGGCTAGATTGCTCGCGTGACATCCGGCAACGCGCGCGACGACGCCGGCGGGGGTACGCCCGAGCCGAGCGACGCCGAGCTGCTGCGCGCCCACGTCGACGGCGACCCGCAGGCGTTCGCCGAGTTGGTCCGGCGCCACCGCGACCGGCTTTGGGCAGTCGCGGTCCGCACCATCGGCGACCGCGAGGAAGCCGCCGACGCGGTGCAGGACGCGCTGCTCTCGGCGCACCGGGGCGCGGCCCGCTTCCGCGGCGACTCCGCCGTCACCACGTGGCTGCACCGCATCGTCGTCAACGCCTGCCTCGACCGCGTCCGGCGCCGGCAGGCGCACCCGACCGTGCCGCTGCCGGACGGCACCCGCTCCCCTGACGACGCGCCGACCGGTCCCGAGCCGGCCGCGCCGGTGCAGGACCACGACACCGCCATGGTCGTCCGGCAGGCGCTCGCGGCGCTGCCCGTGGAGCAGCGCGCGGCGCTTGTTCTCGTCGATGTCCAGGGCTACCCGGTCGCGGAGGCCGCCGAGATCCTCGGGGTCGCTGAGGGCACGATCAAGAGCCGATGTGCCCGGGGCCGGGCGCGGATGGCCGTGGCACTCGGCCACCTCCGCCCAGGCCCCCCGTCACCATCCGCCTCTTTGCCCGCCATGTCCGCTTCGGGCGATGTCGACCACGCCCGCTCGGCGGACCCCGGCCCGGTGGGAGACGTCCGTCACGCCGGCGCGGGGAACCAGACGGGCGCCGGGCGCGTCCCAACTGGATCGGGAACGGCTGCGCCGCTTCCCTCCGCGCGCGATGGAAGGGACCAGCAGTGAGCCGGGACGAGTTCAGCGGGGTCGACATCGACCTGCTGGCCGACTATGTCGGCGGCGCGCTGGACGGCACCCCGGACCACGCCACGGTGGCGGGGCTGATCGCCCGCGATCCGGCCTGGCGGGCCGCGCATGATGCGCTGGCCGAGGGCATGACGGCCGTCGGGCGCGAGCTGGGTGCGCTGGGCGCGGCGCCCGAGCCCATGCCCGCCGAGTTCGCGGTACGCCTCGACGCGGCGTTCGGCTCCGGCATCGCCGATCCGGCGCCGATCGATCCCGAGCTGGCAACGCCCGTCGTTCCGCACCTGAAGCCGGTGCGCGGCGATGCGTCTGGTCGACACCTGACCCCCGTACCGGATATCGCTGTTGATCGTCCCGGCGGTGAGCGAGACCGCCTGACGGCGGCCAACCGGCGGCGCAAGCTGCGCTGGGCCGTGCCGATCGCGGCAGCCGCCGGAGTGCTGGCGTTCGCGGGCCTCGGCATCGACTACCTGGCCGGAGGCACGCAGTCGACCTCGGACAACGCAACCACCAGCGCGGGCGGCGCGGCCCGGGCCGAGAACGCCCCGATGGCCGCGTCCGACCAACCGCAGGTCGCGGCGCCGCCGGCCGCCGGGCAGATCCGCAGCAGCGGCGTCAACTACGACCGCGCGACCCTGCGTGACGCCTCTGCCGCCGCATTCAAGGCGCCCGTCCCCAAGGCGGCGTCGGATGTTCCGGGATCGGCAACCGACTCGGTGGCATCGCCGCTGGCCCGCCTGCGTCCGCCCGACGCCCTGCTGGCCTGTCTCGACGCGATCGCGCAGGCCAACGGTGCCGGCACGATCACGGTGCAGACCGTCGACTACGCCCGTTTCGAGGGCAGTCCGGCGCTCGTGGTCCGCTTCTCGGCCGCCAACGGAGGCCGGGTGTGGGCGAGCGGGCCCGCGTGCGGCGCGCCCGGCTCCGGCGCCGCCACGATAGCGTCGGTACCGGTAGGGTAATAGACCCGGTGGTGAGCTGAGCCACGGGCGCTGACGCCGGGAACAACTACTCCCTACGATGGCGTTCTTGTGTGCGCAGCCAGGGCATATCTGGGTGCAGACTGACTGAGGAGTCGGCATTGGACGTGGTCCGAAACGTGATCATCCTCGGCTCGGGGCCGGCCGGCTATACCGCGGCGCTCTATGCGGCCCGGGCTGACCTCAAGCCTCTCGTCATCGAGGGCGCGCAGTCCGGCGGCGCGCTGATGACCACCACCGAGGTGGAGAACTTCCCCGGATTCCCGGACGGGATCATCGGTCCGGAGCTGATGGACTCCATGCGCAAGCAGGCGGAGCGGTTCGGAGCGGAGTTCATCACCGACGACGCCACCCGGGTCGAGTTCGGCGACCGGCCCACCGAGGCGGGCACCGAGGGCCTGAAGACGGTGTGGGTCGGCGATACCGAGTTCTTCGCCCGTGCCGTCATCATCGCCACCGGGTCCGCTTGGCGGCCGCTGGGCGTCCCGGGCGAGCAGGAGCTGCTCGGCCACGGCGTGTCCTCCTGTGCCACCTGTGACGGCTTCTTCTTCCGTAACCAGGACATCGTCGTGGTGGGCGGCGGCGACTCCGCGATGGAGGAGGCCACGTTCCTGACCCGTTTCGCGAAGAGCGTCACGATCGTGCACCGGCGGGACTCGTTCCGCGCCAGCAAGGTGATGCAGGTACGCGCGCTGACCAACCCGAAGATCAAGGTCGAGTGGAACTCGGTGGTCGAGGAGATCCTCGGCGCCGACGGCAAGGTCGCCGGTGTCCGGCTGCGCAACCTGCAGACCGGCGAGACCAAGATCCTCGACGCCACCGGCGTGTTCGTGGCGATCGGCCACGACCCGCGCAGCGAGCTGTTCAAGGGGCAGGTCGAGCTGAACGACGAGGGCTACGTGAAGGTCGACAGTCCGAGCACCCGGACCAACGTCCCGGGCGTGTTCGCGGCCGGCGACCTCGTGGACCACACCTATCGCCAGGCCGTCACGGCCTCAGGTACAGGCTGTGCCGCCGCCCTCGACGCCGAGCGCTTCATCGCCTCATTCATAGAGCTGTAGGTTCAGGAGGTTTTCAGTGGGAGCAACCAAGGCGGTCACCGACGCCACGTTCGTGAGTGATGTCCTCCAGTCCGACAAGCCCGTGCTTGTGGACTTCTGGGCCGAGTGGTGCGCGCCGTGCCGCAAGGTCGAGCCGCTGCTCGCGGAGATCGCCAACGAGATGGGCGACAAGGTCCAGATCGTGAAGGTGAACATCGACGAGAACCCGGAGACGGCACGCGCGTACCGGGTGATGTCGGTGCCGACGCTGACCATGTTCAAGGGCGGCGAGGCGGTCAACTCGGTCGCCGGCGCGAAGCCTAAGGGTGCACTGATCAACCTCATCGAGTCGGCGCTCTGACCTAGATCTCGGCACGCCCCGCGTCCGTACGGATGCGGGGCGTTGCTGACGGGTGTGGTTCTGTCGCCGCTTAAAGGTGTGGGTGTCGGTCGCCGTGGTCGTGATTCGAGGCACCGCGGCGTGTATCGATGTCAGGCCGCGACCGACACTGGGTAGTACTCTCCGGAAGTTGCCTTCCCCGACTGCTAGGGAGCCGCGCGTGCGTGCGATCCGACGTGGAGACACTGGACCGGCCGTCTCGGAGATTCGGTCGATCTTGGTCGGACTCGACCTCCTCGACGCCGCATCCTCGTTCGACGACGCGAGTTCTGCCGCCGTCGACGCCGTTGACGTGGGGACTCCTGCTGCCGTCGACGCCGTTGACGTGGGGACTCCTGCTGCCGTCGACGCCTTTGACGTGGGGATTCCTGCTGCCGTCGACGCCTTTGACGAGGCGACGGAGACGGCCGTGCGGGCCTTCCAGCAGAGCCGGGGCATCGGCGTCGATGGCATCGTGGGTCCGGAGACCTGGGAGGCGCTGGACGGCGCCCGGTGGAAGCTCGGCGCTCGGACCCTGTTTCACTCCATCCCCTCGGCGCTGGTCGGCGAGGACGTCCGGGCACTCCAGGAACGCCTCCTGGAGATGGGCTACGACACCGGCCGCGCCGACTCCATCTACGGTTCCCGGACGGCTCGGGCGGTCGCCGAGTTCCAGCGCGAGGTCGGCCTGTCGCCGGACGGTTCGTGCGGACCCCAGACCATGAAGGCGTTGCGGCGGCTCGGCCGCAAGGTGGTCGGCGGGCGCCCCCAGTGGCTGCGCGAGGCGGAGGCGTTCCGGCAGTCCGGGCCGAACCTTGTCGGCAAGACCATCGTGATCGATCCCGGTCACGGCGGCGCCGACGATCTCGGTGTCGTGGTGCCCGATGGCCCGCTTCGCTGGACCGAAGCTGACCTGGTGTTCGATGTCGCCGCCCGCCTCGAGGGTCGACTCGCCGCGGCCGGCATGCGGGTTCACCTGACTCGCGGACCGGTGCCGGCCAAGCAGATGACGGGCGCCGAGCGGGCCGCCCTGGCCAACAGCCTGGGCGCGGACCTGCTTATCTCACTGCACCTCGACGGGCACGAGAACGAGGTGGCTGACGGCGTGGCCACCTACCACTACGGCACCGGCAACGGGCTGACGTCGACCGTGGGCGAGCGGCTGGCCAACCTCGTCCAACGCGAAATCGTGGTGCGCACCGGGATGCGCGACTGCCGCATCCACGCCAAGACCTGGGAGCTGCTCCGGCTGACCCGGATGCCCGCCGTACGTGTCGATCTAGGCTATCTCTCGTCGCCCAAGGACCGGGAGCGGCTGGTGAACCCGCTGTTCCGCGAGCAGATCGTCGAGGCGATCCTGGCCGCGGTGCAGCGCATGTACTTCCCGGTCGAGAAGGACGTGCCCACGGGCTCGATCGACGTTCGCCAGCTGCGACTGGAGCTCGCCCAGCGTTCCTAGATCGGCTCCGTGTTTCCGCCCGGCTCCACGTCCTAGCTCGGGTCGCTCTTCCGGCACGGTCCTAGCTGGGGTCGCTCTTCTGGCGCGGTCCTAGCTCGGGGTCGCTCTTCTCGCGCGGTCCTAGCTCGGGGTCGAGCGCGTCGCGGTGGCCGGGCGGACCGGGCGCAACAGCGTCTCCGGGCTCATAGAGCCGAGCAGCTTCTCGAGCGCGTACTCGACGTCGGACTTCCACGACAGGGCCGTGCGCAGTTCGAGCCGGAGTCGCGGGAAGCGCGGATGGGGACGAACTGTCTTGAAGCCGACCGAAAGGAAGAAATCGACGGGGGCGACGCAGCCTTCCTCTCCCTTTCTCGCCTCGCCGAACTTCGAGTCGCCGAACGCTTCGATGGCCTTCACACCGCGTTTGGTCAGGTCACGGGCGACGCCCTGGACGAGCATCCGCCCTAGCCCGCCGCCGGCGAACGCGGCCACTACATGGGCGGTCATCAGCAGCGCCGCGTCCGCGGACACCGGGGACGTCGGGAACGCCATCGAGCGGGGCACGTAGGCCGGGGGGGCGTACATGACGAAGCCAGCCGGCATCCCGTCCACGTACGCGAGCTTGCCGCACGAACCCCACTCCAGCAGCGTCTGCGAGACCCAGGCCTCCTTCTCGAGGCCGGGGTCGCCAGTCGCGCACGCCCGTTCGGCCGAAACCGGGTCAAGCTCCCAATAAACGCACTGACGGCAGGGCCGGGGTAGATCCTCGAGGGTGTCGAGAGTCAGGTTGACCAGGCGTCGCGACATGGGCGGACCCCTCAGCGTTGCGGACTGTCCGGACGTCGAAGCACGGTCCAGTTCACATGCTCGTCCGCGCCCCCGGACGGATCCTACGCCGCAATCGGCTTGGACGGCAGCGTATCCACCGGGCCCCGGATGGGTACGCCGGTTAGGATTGTGCAGGTCCCGCACCGCCGTCGACGCCGGTGCTCCTTCCGTTTTCGTTCCGCTCGGCGCCTTCGCGGCCGCTGGCGCGCTGCGAGGTGAAAGCCGCATGACTGGCACGACCCAGGACGATTACACCGATCGGTACGCGCGACGGGTCCGCGGGATGACCACCTCCGAGATCCGTGCCCTGTTTGCCGTCGCGAGCCGTCCCGAGGTCGTGTCGCTGGCCGGCGGCTCGCCGTACATCGCCGCGCTACCGCTGGACGCGGTCGGCGACATGCTCGGCCAGCTGGCGTCCGAGCACGGAGCGACCAGCCTGCAGTACGGGATCGGCCAGGGCACGATTGACCTGCGGGAACGCATCTGCGAGGTGATGTCGCTGTCCGGCATCGAGGGTGCGTCGCCCGACGACGTGGTGGTCACGGTCGGCGGCCAGCAGGCGCTCGACCTCATCTCGCGACTGTTCCTGGACCCGGGCGACGTCGTGCTCGCCGAAGGGCCGACGTACGTCGGCGCGCTCGGCGTCTTCCAGGCCGCCCAGGCACAGGTCCGGCATGTCGGCATGGACGCGCAAGGGCTGATCCCGGCCTCGCTCGAGGAGGCGATCGCCGCCTCCGACGGACGTGCCAAGTTCCTGTACACGATTCCGACGTACCAGAATCCCGC
>JBKOWB010000203.1:0-20981 GCA_046724195.1 Actinomycetota bacterium | reverse complement strand
CGCCAGCACCTGCTGGTCCCGCTCCGAGATGCTGGTGGCGAACTGCTCGAACGGCACGCCGTTCGGGTTGGCGCCGCCGGCGGTGAGCCGGTTGTAGACATCGCGCAGGTCGGCCTGGGTCGGCTGGGCGAGCTTGCCGCCGGCACTGGCCGCGTTGAGCAGCCCGCGGTACTCCGTGTAGAGCGCGACGTACTCGGCGTCCGCACTCAGCCCGACCGCCTGCGCGACCCGAGCGGCGTCCAGCTCGGTCGCGGTCAGTCCGCGCTGCTTGGCGATGTGGCGCATAACCTCCAGGCCGACCAGCGTGTCGACCACGTCCTGCCGCTTGATCTCCGGCGCCTGCGGTCCCTGAGCCGCGGTGACCTTGTTCTGCCTTGCGTCATCGAGCACGCCGGACACCCGGTCCTCGGTGATGCGGTCCTGACCCACGTAGGCGGCCACGGTCGGCGCTGACCGGCAGGCGGCCAGGCCACTCACGGCGAGGGCGGCGACGGCGACGACGGAAGCAAGTCGGCGGGCACGCTGCATGGCGATCACTCTCTCACGCGCCGGCCGGGCCGCGCCGCTCGCCCCCGCCGGCGCGGACCAGACCGGTGTCTGCGCCGGCCCCGACCGCGACCGCCGGCTCGCCCAGCACGTCCCTGAGCAGCTGGGCGCTCCACTCCAGCAGGGCCTGGTCGCGCAGTGGCTCACCGCCGACCCGGCGCGTCGTCGGGCGGGGCACACTCACCTGGTCGTTCGCCTGCTTGTAGACCGCGTCCGGGTGGTAGCGCTTGAGGCGCAGCTGCTTCGAGTCGGGTAGCACCAGCGGGGAGAACCGCAGGTGCTTGCCCTGCACCGACACGTCGGTGAGGCCGTACGCCCGGGCCAGCAGCCGGAACCGGGCCACCGCGATGAGGTTCGCGACCGGCTCCGGCGGCTCGCCGTACCGGTCGGTCATCTCCGCGACGACCTCGTCGAGCCGGATGTTGTCGCGGGCCTCGGCCAGCTTGCGGTACATCTCCAGGCGTAGCCGCTCCACGGAGATGTACTCGGTCGGCAGGTGCGCGTCGATCGGCAAGTCGATCTTGGTCTCGCCCGCGCCGTCCTCAACGTCCGGCCGCTCACCCTTGAACGCGCTCACGGCTTCGCCGACCATCCGCACGTACAGGTCGAACCCGACGCCCTCGATGTGGCCGGACTGCTCGCCGCCGAGCAGGTTGCCCGCGCCGCGGATCTCGAGGTCCTTCATCGCCACGTACATGCCGGCGCCAAGCTCGGTGTGCTGGGCGATGGTGGCCAGCCGCTCGTGCGCCTGCTCGGTCATCGGCTTGTCCGGCGGGTACAGGAAGTACGCGTACGCCCGCTCGCGGGCGCGGCCCACCCGGCCACGGATCTGGTGCAGCTGGGCCAGGCCGAGCAGGTCCGCACGCTCGACGATGAGCGTGTTCGCGTTCGGGATGTCGATGCCGGACTCCACGATCGTCGTGCAGACCAGGACGTCGAACTCCTTCTCCCAGAAACTGACCATCACCTTCTCGAGCGCGTCCTCGCCCATCTGCCCGTGCGCGACGGCGACCCGGGCCTCGGGCACCAGCTCCCGCAGCCGGCGGGCGGCCTTTTCGATCGACTCGACGCGGTTGTGCACATAGAACACCTGGCCGTCGCGGAGCAGCTCGCGGTGGATGGCGGCGGCGACCTGCTTGTCGTCCTGCGCACCCACGAACGTGAGCACGGGATGCCGCTCCTCGGGCGGGGTTGCGATCGTGGACATCTCGCGGATGCCGGTGATCGCCATCTCGAGCGTGCGCGGGATCGGCGTGGCGGACATGGTCAGCACGTCCACCGCCGCCCGCAGCGTCTTGAGCTGCTCCTTGTGCTCGACGCCGAAGCGCTGTTCCTCGTCCACGATGACCAAACCGAGGTTCTTGAACCGGGTCGTGGACTGCAGCAGCCGGTGGGTGCCGATGACGATGTCCGCGGTTCCGTTCGCGGCCCCCTCGAGGACCAGCGCGGCCTCCTTCGGCGTCTGGAACCGCGACAGCTGCCGTACCGACACCGGGAACTGGTTCATCCGATCCGTGAACGTGTTGTAGTGCTGCTGCGCGAGCAGCGTGGTCGGCACCAGGATGGCGACCTGCTTGCCGTCCTGCACCGCCTTGAACGCCGCCCGGACCGCGATCTCGGTCTTGCCGTAGCCGACATCGCCGGAGATCAGCCGGTCCATCGGGATGGGCAGCTCCATGTCGTGCTTGACCTCGTGGATGGCGGCCAGCTGGTCGGGCGTCTCGATGTACGGGAACGCGTCCTCGAGCTCGCGCTGCCACGGGGTGTCCGGGGCGTACGCGTGGCCCTTCGACGCCTGCCGGGCTGCGTACAGCTGGATCAGCTGCGCGGCGATCTCCCGGACCGCCTTGCGGGCTCGGGCCTTGCTCTTCTGCCAGTCGGAGCCGCCCATCCTGTGCAGCGTGGGCGACTCGCCACCGACGTACCGGGAGAGCTGGTCGAGCTGGTCGGTGGGCACGAACAACCGGTCGCCGGGCTGGCCGCGCTTGGACGCCGCGTACTCGATCACCAGGTATTCCCGGTCGGCGCCGTTGACCGTGCGCTGCACCAGCTCGACGTATCTGCCGATGCCGTGCTGCTCGTGCACGACGAAGTCACCCGCCCGGAGTTCCAGCGGGTCGATGGTGTTGCGCCGGCGGCTCGGCATCTTGCCCATGTCCTTCGTGGACGCGCCACGGCCGCCGGTGATGTCGTTGCCGGTGATGACGGCGAGCTGGGAAGCCTCGTCGATGAAGCCGTGATTGAGCGTGCCGCACGTCACGAGGAGCTGCCCGGGCTCGATGGCGGTCTCGATGGAATCCACCGGCGTGACGCCGAGGCCGGCATCACGCAGCAGCTCGGTGGCGCGCTGGGCGGTGCCGTGGCCCTCGAAGACCAGCGCGATCGACCACCGGGACGAGACCCACTGGGCGAGGTCGTTGGCCAGCCGGGCGGTGTCGCCGTGGTAGAGCGGGACCGGCTGCGCGGACAGCGCGACCGTGTCGCCCAGGTCGGGCGAGACCTCCACCGCGGGCTTCTCCAACCACGGCTGATCGTCGAAAGCCTCACCGGCGTCGACGGCCGCCAACCCGAACGGGGACACCGTCCACCACGGCTGATGCAGGACCGTCGCGTGCGCCCGTACGTCGCCGAGGGTGCGGAAGGCCACGGCGCCGACGTCGATCGGCGCCTGGCCGCCGCCGGCGGCCGCGGCCCAGCTGGCCGCCAGGAACTCCTCCGACGTACGGACCAGGTCATGCGCCCTGGTCCGGATGCGTTCGGGGTCGCAGAGCAGCACGTGGGTACCGGACGGCATGCAGTCGAGCAGCAGTTCCATCGAGTCGGTCCCCGCGGAAGTTCCGGCGACCGGCTCGCCGCCTTCGGCCGCGGACGAGCCAAGGTCCCCAGAACCTCCCTGCAGCAGCGCCGGCGCCAGCGACTCCATGCCCTCGACCGGGATGCCCTCGTCCAGCTTGTACATGATCTCGGCGAGCTGCGGGTGCTCCTCGCTGAGGGCAGCGGCTCGCGCGCGTACCGAGGGGGTCAGCAGCAGCTCGCGGCACGGCGGCGCCCAGAGCCGCTCCACCGGGTCGATGGTGCGCTGGTCGGCGACCGCGAACGTGCGGATCTCCTCGACCTCGTCGCCCCAGAACTCCACCCGGGACGGGTGCTCGTCGGTGGGCGGGAAGACGTCGAGGATGCCGCCGCGGACTGCGAACTCGCCGCGCTTGGTCACCAGGTCGACGCGCGAGTACGCCATGTCGGTCAGCCGCCGCGCGACCTCCTCCAGCTCCGCCGTCCCGCCCGTGCGCAGCTCCACCGGCTCGAGGTCGCCGAGCCCCTTGAGCTGCGGCTGAAGCAGGCTACGCACGGGCGCGACGACGACCTGGAGCGGGGCGCCGGCGGGGTGCGCTAGCCGCCGCAGCACGGCGAGGCGGCGGCCCACGGTGTCGGACCGTGGCGAGAGCCGCTCGTGCGGCAGCGTCTCCCAGGACGGGTAGACGGCGACCCGATCCGGGCTGATGAGGCCGCCGAGCGCGTCCGCGAGGTCGTCGGCCTCGCGGCTGGTCGCGGTCACGGCGAGCACCGGCCGGCCGGCTCCGCCCGCATCGGCGGGGGCCGCGACCGCGGCGACCACGAACGGGCGCAGCGATGCGGGCGCGGTGAGGTCGAGCGCATCGGAATCGACGCCACCCTTGCGGGCGAGGTCGCGGGCGCGGGCCAGCCCCCGGTCGCGCAGGGCGGCCGGGATGAGACCGGCAAGTTGCACGGGGAGTTCTCCTGACAGCAAAGGGCACGTCGAACAACCCCAACGCCGCGAGGACGGGGGTGTATCTCAAGCGTAGTCCGCCCGTCTGACAAGAAGCGGTCCCGGACGGAGCGGGCAACCTGTCCGAGTGCTGGGTCGTCATGTTCGAGAGTCGGGGGAGGCAAGGCGTGCGTGTCGTTCTGCTCGTGTCGGCGTTCAATGGCCTGAGCCAGCGCGTGTGGTGCGCGCTGCGCGAGGCCGGCCACGACGTCGGGGTCCTGTTCGCCACCGGGGCGCAGGACATGGTCGACGGCGTCCGGGCGGCGCAACCCGAGCTGATCCTCTGCCCGTTCCTCAAGGATCGGGTCCCGGCCGATGTCTGGCGGAACTGGCGCACGATCATCATCCACCCCGGTCCGGTCGGCGACCGCGGCCCGTCGTCGCTGGACTGGGCCATCACCGACGGGGTTTCGGCGTGGGGCGTCACGGCGCTGCAGGCGATCGACGAGATGGACGCCGGGCCGATCTGGGCCACCCGGACGTTCGCTATGCCGGCCGCGCCGCCGCGCAAGTCGGTGCTGTACAACGGGCTGGTCGCGGACGCCGCCATGGAGTGCGTCTTCGAGGTCATCGCGAAGGCTGCCGATCCCACGTTCCGGCCGATCCCGGCGGAACGGATGCCCACCGCGGTGCCTGGCACCCGGCTGCGGCCGGCGATGACCCAGCGCGACCGGGCCTTCGATTGGGAGGAGCCCACCGACCGGATCGTGCGCCGCATCCGCGCCGCCGACGGCGCACCCGGCGTGCGCACCGAGGTCGGCGGGCTCGCGGTCTTCGCGTACGACGCGCACGCCGGCCTCGCCCGCGGCGCCCGGCCCGGCGCGCTGCTCAGCCGCCGGCAGGGTGCGGTCCTGGTCGGGACCGGGGACGGCAGCGTCTGGCTGGGGCACCTGCGCGCCGCCGAGCCGGCGGAGGTGCCGGCGATCAAGCTACCGGCGACCACGCTGCTCGGCAGGCGGCTGCGTGACGTGCCGCACTCGCCGCTTGCGCCGGGCAGCGAGCCGGAGGCAGCGTCCGCGTACCGGCAGGTGCGCTACCGGCGGACCGGGGCGGTCGGCTGGCTGGCGTTCGACTTCTACAACGGCGCGATGTCCGCCGGGCAGTGCCGTCGCCTGCTCACCGCGTTGCGGCACGCGGCCGCCCAAGACACCCAGGCACTCGTGCTGCGCGGCGGCACGGACGCCTTCAGCAACGGCATCCACCTCGCCGTGGTCGAGGCCGCCGCGGATCCGGCGGCGGCCGCGTGGGCGAACATCAAGGCGATCAACGAGGTCTGCAAGGAGATCATCCGCTGCCGCCGGCAGGTCGTGATCGCCGCGTACGCGGCGAATGCCGGCGCCGGCGGCGTCATGCTCGGGCTCGGCGCCGACGTGGTCGCGGCCCGCGCCGGCATCGTGCTCAACCCCTACTACGACATCGGCCTGTTCGGATCCGAGCTGCACACCTTCGCGCTGCCCCGGCGCGTGGGCGCGGAGACGGCCCAGCGGCTGATCGACGGCAAGCTGCCGGTCAGCGCGGAGCAGGCGGCCGCGCTGGGGCTGGTCGACGAGGTCGGGCCGCGGCATCCCGCGGCGTACACGGAATGGCTCACCGCCCTGGCCGAGGCGCACGCCGACGCTCGCTTCGCGCGCGCACGCCGGGCCGCCAAGGCCAAGCGGCTCGCCGCCGAACGCGTCCCGCTCGATGCATACGAGGCCCGCGAGCTGGCCGAGATGAGCCGCGACATCTACGGCGACCGGTCCGGCTTCGCGGCGGCCCGCCACGCGTTCGTGACCAAGGCGAAGGCGACCGGGACCCCGTCCCGCCTGCGCTTCGGCGCCGCGGAGGGGGCGGGGTGCCCCGTGCCCACCACGTGGGCGCGGAACCCCAACGCCTCCCCCGCCGTACCGATGTCCGCCTGAGGGGTCCGCCTTAACCGGCGATGCCGTTCACCGGGGGCACTGTGAGGGTGCGCTCGGTCGGGGTGCCGCCCAGGATGATCTTGCGCAAGGCGGAGTTGTTGGACGTGCTCAGCTCGGTCAGCTTCTTCGCCGGGTTGGCCAGCACCTCGATGTAGTAGGTGCCGTTCGGCAGCCCGGTGACGTCGAAGGACTGGCCTGGCCGGTCCTGGCTGTACGTGTCGCCGTTGCCGATGTCGAGCACCTCGCGCACCGCCACCGCCGTGTTCTGCCCGCACGAGCTGGACAGGTCGGTGTTGTCCGGCCGCCACTTGGCGTTCGGCACGGTGTAGTCGACCGCGTCCGTGTTGGCCAGGCAGAACGCCTCCTTACCCGACTTGACGGCCAGCTTGGAATCCGCCGCCAGCAGGTTGTACCGCGCGAAGTCGGTGAAGTGCCAGTGCCGGTGCCCCTCGCGCGGGTCCCACTCCATCGTCCCGGCCGGGACCGAGCCGACCTGTTTGCCGCTGGCGTCGAAGAAGTACTGGTACGCGTCCATCAGCTCGGTGCCGGTCCGCCGGAAGCCGTCCACGAGCAGCGGTGACGTGCCGGCGTTCCATACCGTCGCGCCGAAGTTGACGTACCACTTGTCCTCTTCCTGCGACAGCGAGATGCCCCACGCGGGCAGCGACCGCAGGTCGGGACGCGGCCCGGACTTCGGGGCGGCCTTGACCGTCGCCGGGCGCCTCGCGGGCGGCCGGAACTCCGGCTTGTACGCGGACACCTGCAGGCTGGGATCGCCCTGGCCGCCGTGGTCGCCGTGCTCGGCCAGCAGCGCGGCGTCGGACCCCGACTCGCCGGAGCGCACTGCCTTCGTCCTGGCCTCGGCCAGCGCGGCCGGACCGGAGGCGGGGCTGACGTCGACGACGGTCAGGCGGAGCTGCACCGTGGCATCGGCCGCCGGGATCTTGAAGAAGTCGCGGTACTTCGGGTTCAGCGCCACGGTCACCGCGTACGACCCCGCCGGGATGTCGAACTGCGGCTCGTCCTTCGTGCCGTCGTACCTGGGCATGCTCTCCGTGGTGGCGTTCCATCCGGCCTGGATGCCCCAGACGGAGCCCAGCGTGAACGGGTTCGACCCGGCGCAGCCGGTCGGATATGGCGTCGAGGCGGGCGCGTCGCGCCGGGTCCGGGCCGAACCCCACGTGTTCGGGCAGAAGTCGGTGTCGTAGCGCTGCACGGTCGCGCCGGCGGCGTCCTTGATCGTGATCGTGGTGAAGTCGGAGAAACCGCCGAAGTTGTCGACGAACCCGGCCGGGAGGGTCACGGACTTCTTCTTGCCGTTCTTGACCACGACCTGCCGCGCGACGATCGGATCCGCGTACGACTTGCGGGCGGCCCGGATCTCGAACGGATACTTTCCGGCGATCAGGTTCACGCCCAGATCGAAGTCGAGCCAGGCGAAGTCACCGTCGACGTACCGGTTCGCGGTCACGTTCGGTGTCGCCGCGACGAACGCCAACGCCGGCGGATCGCTGGCCGCCTGCGCCACCCCGACGCCCGCGGCCGCGAGCGCCACCGCCGCGGTCACCGCGCCCGCCACCAGCAAACGAGTTCTTTTCATGGGTTCCTCCCCGTGCGGCGGCCGGAATCATTCCGGTCGATGTGGCGACCATGAAAGCGGGCTCGACGTGAACTGAGCGTGAGGACATATGAGACTTGCCTCAAAACACGCAGGCGGGGCCCCGCCTCGATACGATCGCCAGGAGTCGGGACAGCGCTGTCCTCCGCACGCCTGGCAAAGGAGCGCCCCGGTGACGGACCTGCACGGCCACATCGACCCCGACGGCCCATCCAACCGCCCCACCGCCACCCTTGATCCGACTGAAGACAGTCCTGACGCGGCCCTGCGCGCCGACATCCGCCGCATCGGCCGTCTGCTCGGCCAGACCCTGGCCCGGCAGGAGGGCCGCCCGCTGCTCGACCTCGTCGAGGAGGTCCGTGCGCTGGTCCGGCAGGACGCACAGGCCGCCGCCGACCGGCTGGCCGCCATGGACGTCACCACCGGCACCAAGCTGGCACGCGCTTTCTCCACCTACTTCCACCTGGCGAACATCACCGAGCAGGTGCACCGCGCCCGCGAGCTGCAACGGCGGCGGGCCCGCGACGGCGGCTGGCTGGACCAGGCCGCCAAGCTGATCGCCGAGCGGGGCGTACCGGCCGACGAGATCGCCGCGGCCGCTCGCCGGCTCGCCGTACGGCCCGTCTTCACCGCCCACCCGACCGAGGCCGCGCGCCGCTCGATCCTGTCCAAGCTGCGCCAGCTCGCCGACGCGCTGGACGCCGAGGCCGCCGCCGCGGTGCTGTACGGCGCGTCGGACACCACCGCTTCGACCCGCCGCTTCGCCGAGCTGATCGACCTGCTCTGGCAGACCGACGAGCTGCGCCTGGACCGTCCGGACCCGACCGACGAGGCGCGCAACGCGGTCTTCTACCTCAAGGACCTGTACGCCGACGCCGCCCCGCGGGTGCTCGACGATCTCGCCGAGACGCTGCGCCAGCTCGGTGTGGAGACGGCCCCGACGGCCCGGCCGCTCACCTTCGGGTCGTGGATCGGCGGCGACCGCGACGGCAACCCGTTCGTCACGCCGGACGTGACCCGCGACGTGCTGATGATCCAGCACGAGCACGGCATCCAGGCGACCGAGATCGCGATGGACGCGCTGATCGACGAACTGTCCGTGTCGAAGCGGCTGCGGGGCGTGTCCCTCGACCTGTCCGCCAGCCTGGCCAGAGACCTGGAGAACCTGCCCGAGGTGTCGCCGCGGTTCCGCCGGACGAACGCCGAGGAGCCGTACCGGCTCAAGGTGCGCTGCATCAAGGCGAAGCTGTCCAACACGCGGCAGCGGCTGCGCCAGGGCACCGCGCACGTGCCCGGACGCGACTATCGCGGCAGCGACGAGCTGATCGCCGACCTCGAGTTGATGCGGGCCTCGCTGGCTCGCAACTCGGGCCAGCTCACCGCGGTGGGCTCGGTCGCCTCCGCGGTGCGGACGGTCTCGGCGTTCGGCCTGCAGCTGGCCACGCTGGACGTCCGCGAGCACGCGGAGAAGCACCACGAGGTGCTGGCCCAGATGTACGCGCAGGTCGGCGAGGTCGACGACTATCCGGCGCTGGACCGGGCGGAGCGGACCAAGCTGCTCGCCGACGAACTGACCGGCCGGCGGCCGCTGTCGGCCCCCGACACCCCGCTGACCGAGTCGGCCCGCAAGACCTTCGACGTGTTCAACACGATCCGCGACTCGCAGGACCGGTTCGGCCAGGACGTCATCGAGTCGTACATCATCTCGATGACGCTCGGCGTCGACGACGTCCTCGCCGCGGCCGTGCTGGCTCGCGAGGCCGGTCTCATCGATATCCACACCCACCGCGCGCGGGTCGGCATCGTGCCGCTGCTCGAGACGCCGGCCGAGCTGGACGCCGGCGGCGAGCTGCTGGACGAGATGCTGTCCCTGCCGGCGTACCGGGAGATCGTCCGGGCCCGCGGCGACCTGCAGGAGGTCATGCTGGGCTACTCGGACTCCAACAAGGAGGCCGGGATCACCACCAGCCAGTGGTCGATCCACAAGGCGCAGCGGGCGCTGCGCGACGTGGCGGCCCGGCACGGCGTACGGCTGCGGCTCTTCCATGGCCGCGGCGGCACGGTCGGCCGCGGCGGTGGGCCCACCCACGAGGCGATCCTGGCGCAGCCGTACGGCACGCTGGACGGCGCCATCAAGGTCACCGAGCAGGGCGAGGTGATCAGCGACAAGTACACGATCCCGGCGCTGGCCCGGGAGAACCTGGAACTCACCGTCGCCGCCGTGCTACAGGCCACGCTGCTGCACACGACACCGTCGGTGGACCTGACGTCGCTGGCTCGGTGGGATGCGGCGATGGACACCGCGTCGGATGCGGCGTTCGCGGAGTACCGGCGGCTGGTCGAGAACCCGGAGCTGCCAGCGTACTTCTGGGCGGCGACCCCGACCGAGCTGCTCGGCGCGCTGAACATCGGCTCCCGGCCGTCGAAGCGGCCCAACGCCGATGCCGGCCTGGGCGGCCTGAGGGCCATTCCATGGGTCTTCGGCTGGACCCAGACCCGGCAGATCGTGCCGGGCTGGTTCGGCGTCGGCACCGGCCTGGCCGCGGTCCGCGAGGCCGGGCAGGCCGAGGTGCTGGCAGAGATGAACGCCAACTGGCAGTTCTTCAAGACGTTCCTCTCGAACGTCGAGATGATGCTGGCCAAGACCGACCTGAAAATCGCGCGGCGCTACGTCGAGACGCTGGTCCCGGACGAGTTGCGGCCGATCTTCGACACGATCCAGCAGGAGTACGACCGCACGGTCCGGGAGGTGCTCGCCATCACGGGCGGCGCGAGCCTGCTAGCCAACCAGCCGGAGCTGTCCCGCACGCTCGGCGTCCGCGATACGTACCTGGAACCGCTGCACCACCTGCAGGTGGCGCTGCTCCGCCAGTACCGGGACCTCTCCGCAGCCGACCGTCAGCTGGCCATTGCCCCGGGCGCCCGCCGAGCCGCAAGCGACTCGACCGCCCTGGAGCGAGCCCTGCTGACGACGGTCAACGGCATAGCCGCAGGAATGCGCAACACGGGTTAGCTGAGCTAGCCGGTCCTCGCTCCGCTCGGACGGGATTTCGCCCCTTCAGGTCGTTATCCGACTTCCTTGCTCTCAACACCGAGAGAATCCAGTGCACCGACTAACTAACTTGTTTCGCCGGCCACGCTGAAGCTGCGCAGGCGGTCTATGGCCGCGATCGTGCAGCCTACCGAGACGATCACGCTCATCACGATCGCTACCGGGAGCGACACCTTTCCGGCGAGCAGGTCCGTGGGTGCGATCTTGTCCGCGATCGTGATGACGTACTGCTCGATGGAGAGCACCCGGGTGCCGCTGACGAACCGGCCCAGCAACCCCTCCCACACCAGGATGTAGACGAGGCCGAGCAGCACCGGCCGCCGTGTCAGCAGGCTGAGCAGGAGGAACAGGGCCGAGTACGCGCACGCACCGACCGCCGCGGCGGCCGCGAGCGCCAGCCCGAGCTTGGTCGAGTCGGCGAGTACGCCCGCGATGTACAGCGGCACGGCCGTGGTGACCGCGGTGACGCCGACCGCGATGCCGAGTTTCGCCAGGATGATGTCGCGGCGCGGCAACGGCTTGGTGAGGATGTGCACGATCGTGCCGTCGTCCACTTCGGACCCGAGCACCCCGGTGCCGACGATCAGGGCGATGACCGGCAGGACCACGGCGAGGCCGAGGCCGACGATGACCGGCGTGCCCCATTGGTCCGGGCGCACGTCGTACGCCCGGCAGATCAGCGCCAACCCGACAAGCAGCGCGGGCAGCGGCAGGAGAAGCAGCACTCGTCGACGGCCGAACAGGCCCCGGGCGGTGATGTATGCGACGGTCGACACGCTATGCCTCCAGCAGGTACGAGAAGACGCTTTCCAGGGACTCGTCGGACGGCAGCAGCTTCCGCAGCCGGATGCCCTCGCCCAACGCGATCCGTGGCAGCGCCCGGGTGAAACTGCCGTAGTCGGACGCCCGTACGGTCAGCCCCGCACCCGGGTCGATCTCGACGCCGCTGACCGACTTCTCGCCGATCAGCGCCACCGCCAGCCGCCGGTCGTCCGACGACTGCAGGGCGAACACGTGCGGCCGGTTCGTCATGAGCCGGCGGATCCGGCGGTAGTCGCCGGACGCCGCCAGGCGACCGGCCACGATCACCTGCACGGTGCCGGAGACCTGTTCGACCTCTTCGAGGATGTGCGAGCTGAACAGGATCGTGTGGCCGCGGTCGCCGAGTGTGTGCAGCAACGCCATCATGTGCATGCGCTGCCGCGGGTCCATGCCGTTGAACGGCTCGTCCAGCAGAAGCACCTCGGGGTTGTGCACCAGCGAGGCCGCGACCCGGACGCGCTGCCGCATGCCCTTCGAGTACGTGCCGATCCGGCGGTCCTGCGCCTCGGTCATCTCGACCAGCGCGAGCGCGTTGGCGGCGGCGGCCCGCGGATCCGGCAGCTTGTGCATCTTCGCGCTGGCCAGCACGAACTCCCACGCGGTGAGGAAGCCGTGCACGGACTCGCGCTCGTTGACCAGGCCCAGCCGCCGGTAGACGCCGGGGTTACGCCAGGTCGGCGTCCCGTCGACGGTGACCGTACCGCGGGACGGGGACAGGAAGCCGGCCATCATGTGCAGCACCGTCGTCTTGCCGGCACCGTTCGGCCCGAGCAGGCCGGTGACCCCGGCATCGAGCGTCATGCTGATGTCGTTGACGGCGACCACGTTGCCGTACCAGCGGGAGACGTTCTGCAGATCAACGGTCGTCATAGCGAGGCGACCTTCCGGTAGCGGGCCAGTAGCAACAGCAGGCACGCCGCGATGAGCGTGCCGGTCTCGATCGCGTACACCAGCCCGAAGCGGCCGATGTCGATCCCGGTGTTCGTGGCCGGGATCAGCCAGGTCCCCACGCCGCTGACCAGGGTCGCCGGGCTGGCCAGCCCGGCGAGCTGCTGTGCCGTCCTGGAGGGCAGGATCGACAGCACGCCGACGATCGGGGTGGTCATCAGGAACACGGCGACGATGCCGCCGGCCGCGAACGCCCGCTTGCCGGTCAGCGACGCGATCAGCAGGCTGATCGAGGCGAACACCAGCGCCCAGAGCAGGCTGTAGCCCCATGCCGGCAGTAGATCGCCCACTTCGTGCCAGACCCCGGACATGCCTTTCTTCGTGGTGAAGGCGGCGCCGAGGAACATGATGAACTGCGGTATGCCGAGCAGCAGCCAGACCGCCGAGACGAGCGCGGCGAACTTCGCCGTCAGGTAGTCGGCGGAACGCAACGGCCGGCTGAAGTACAGCGGCAGCACGCCCGCCCGCAGGTCCCGGGATACCAGCTCGGGTGCCACGATCGCGACGAAGAAGATGACCAGCCAGCTCATCGCGTCGGCGAACTGGATGTAGTTCAGCGCCACGATGCCGGTCTGGGCGCGTACCGCGGCCACGATCACCGCGACCAGCGTGCAGATGCCGACCACTAGCCACGGGAAGATCTTCGATTTGGCGCTGCGGCCGAGCCCGAAGGCGGCGCGCAGGCCGTGTACGTACAGCGCGCCGACGACGGCGCCGCGGCCGAGCCGCGGTCCGGTGTAGCGCTGGTACCCGATGTCATGGATGACGCTCGACTCAGACATCGGCGGCCTCCCTCGCGGCGAAGAGCTCGGCGACGCGGTGGCGTCGCTGATCCAGGCGGTGCAATGGCAGGTCCAGGTCGGCCACCGCCCGCAGGATGCGGTCGTAGGCCGAATCGTCATCCAGTGGTACGAGCAGGAGCCGGCCCTCCTGGCTCACCGGTAGGCCGAGCGTGGTGAGCGCCGCGGACAGTTCCTCCGTACCCTCGCTGACCTCGACCGCGAGGACGTCGCGGGCGCCGGTCATCGCGGAGATCCGGTCGGCGCGCAGCAGCCGGCCGCCCTCGATCGCGACGAGCGAGTCGCAGATCCGCTCGACCTCGCCGAGTAGGTGCGAGCAGACCACCACGGAGATGCCGAACTCGTTGCCGATCCGGTGCACGAGCGCCAGCATGGCGTCGCGACCGGCCGGGTCGAGACCGTTCGTCGGCTCGTCGAGCAGCAGCAGGTCGGGGTCGTGCACCAGGGCCTGGGCGAGCTTGACCCGCTGCTTCATGCCGGTCGAGTAGCCACCGATCTGCCGGTACCGCTCCTCGTAGAGCCCGACGTGGCGCAGGGCCTCGGAGGCACGCTCGCGGGCGGCCGTGCGGGGCAGGCCGCTGATCCGGCCCAGGTGGGTGACGAACTCGGCCGCGGACACGTCCGGCGGCAGGCAGTCGTGCTCCGGCATGTAGCCCACACGCGCGCGGACGCGGTCCGTGTCGGTGGTCGGGTCGAGGTCGAAGACCCGTGTCTCGCCGCTGGTCGGCGCCAGCAGCCCAAGCAGGATCTTGATGAAGGTGGACTTCCCGGCGCCGTTCGCGCCGACCAGACCGATGATGCCGGGCTCGACGGCGACGGTCAGGTCGGCGAGGGCAGTCACCCGCCCGCCGTACGTCTTGGTCAACCCGTGGGTCTCGATGATGCTCACGGGCACAGCGTAGGGACCACACGCACCTTGCAGGATCAGGTGATCACCCTTACCCACCCCTGATGTTGGCCGTGGAGTACGCCTTCTCGCACCGGATCCGCCGGCTGCCCTGACGCTTCCAGGAACCTGTCGGGATCAGCGGGACAGTGGAGCCCCGCTCGACCGGATGGAACCCTGCTGCGAAACTGTGCATCAGTCGGCTGCAGGGGGATTTGACACGTGTGCGAGCAAAGCGAGCGGACCGTCGGGCTCGGTGAGCGAAGCGAGGCGGCGGCATGACCGAGCGCACCGAGCGCAGCGAGGGCCACGAGGGCATGCCAGAGGAGGCCGCCCCATGAACGGTTCGGTGCTGCCCGAGGACGTGCTGCGCGACGCGCCGTCCTATACGCCGCGCCCGCACGAACTCGCGGACCTCGAACTACTGCTGTCTGGGGCGTATGCGCCGCTCACCGGCTTCCTCGGCCGCGCCGACCTGGCCGCGCTGGCACGCCGCGGCACGCTCGCCGACGGCACGCCGTGGCCGGTCCCGGTCACCCTCGAGGTGCCTCGTGAGATGGCCGAAGGGCTGGACCTGGACGACCCGCTGCATCGGACCGTGGTGCTCACCGACCCCGAGGGCGCGCCGGAGGCCGCAATCGAGGCGTCCGACGCCTGGCCCACCGTGGACGGCAAGTACGGGATCGGCGGCACGGTGACCCGCTTGGGCGAGGGGGGCCAGGGTCCGTTCCAGCGGCTGCGCCGTACCCCTGAAGAAGTGCGGGCCCTGCTGCCCCCCGGCCGCGTCCTCGGCGTGATCGCCGACCGCCCGCTGCACCGGCCACAACTGGCGCAGATCGCGCACGCCGCACGGACGCTGGCCGCCCACCTGCTCATCATCATCCCGGTGACCGGCCCGGGGCCGGACGGCCTGCCGCCGGAAGCGCTGGTCCGCGCTATCTTCGCGGCCCGGGACCGGATGCCACCCGCGACCATCGTCGCGGTGCCGCTCACGCTGCGCGGCGACGAGATGCGCGATGCGCTGCTGCGCGCGCGGGTGGCCGCCGCGTACGGCGTGACCCACGTGCTGTCCACCGGGGACATGCTGTCCGGCGCCGGCCTGCGCGTGCTGGTCCCGCGGGAACTGGCCTACGACAACCGCGACGGCCAGTGGCGCTGGCGCGAGGACATCCCGCCGCGCAACCGGCGCCTGGCGATGACCGCCGCCGAGATCGACGATCTGCTCGACCGCGGCTTCCCGCTGCCGGAGTGGCACACCCCGCCCGCGGTCGCCAAGGAGCTGGCCCGGGTACGGCCGCCGCGGCGGCATCGCGGTCTGGTCGTGTTCTTCACCGGCCTCTCCGGGTCCGGCAAGTCCACGATCGCCCGGGGGCTAGCCGACTCGATGCGCGAGACCGGCGAACGCACGATCACGCTGCTCGACGGCGACGTGGTGCGCCGCGAACTCTCCGCCGGGCTGGGTTTCAGCAAGGCCGACCGGGATCGCAACGTCCGCCGGATCGGCTGGGTCGCGGCCGAGATCGCCCGGCACCGTGGGATGGCCGTGGCCTGCCCCATCGCGCCGTACGCGAACGCCCGCGCCGCCGTGCGTGAGATGGCCGTCGAAGCGGGCGCCGGATTCGTCCTGGTACACGTCGCGACGCCGCTCGAGGTGTGCGAGGTGCGCGACCGCAAGGGCCTGTACGCGCGCGCCCGCGCCGGCCAGCTGCGCGGAATGACCGGCGTCGACGACCCGTACGAGGAGCCGACCGACGCGGAGCTGGTCATCGACACCACCGCGATGACCGTGCCGGAGGCGATCGACGTGGTGCTGGCGTACCTGGTAGAGAACGGCTGGGTCGAGCCGAAGCTGAGCTGAGGCGGCCAGTGCCAGCCGCGCGGCACAACCCCATGATCGCCGCGGCACAACCCATGATCGTCGCGGCCCGGTGCCGGCCTCCGCGGCATGGTGCCGGCCGTCGCGGTCGATGGGAGGTGACCGGGTGCGGGTTGTCGGTTTGGCCCGCAATGACCGGAGCTGTCAAGGTAGAGAACGTTCTCTCAGCCCCACACAAGCGCGGACGGGGCATCTCGTAACCCGCGCGGCAAACGTCACTCTTTTGCGCACACCCGATCGCCAGGTAGTGTTCGCACGTGTTCGAAATAGTGCGGATGACCCGACCTAGCGCGGTCGATTGCTGATGCTGGCACAACAGCGGCAGGCCGCCATCCTGGACCGAGTCCGAGCTGCGGGCGGCGTCCGGGTCAGCGAGCTGGCCTCCGAGTATGGCGTGTCCGATATGACGATCCGCCGCGATCTCGAGTCCCTGGCGGACCGGGGTCTGCTGGCGAAGGTGCACGGTGGGGCGACCACGGTGAGCCCTGGCTCGGCGCATGAGCCGGGCTTCGCGGCGAAGTCCGTACGTCAGCGTGCCGAGAAGGCAGCGATGGCGATGCGCGCTGCGGCACTGGTCTCGCCGGGCGACGCCATCGCGCTTTCGGCGGGCACCACGACGGCCGGGCTGGCGCAGCGGCTCGTCGACGTGCCGTCGCTGACGGTGGTGACCAACTCGATCCCGGTCGCCGACATCTTCTACCGAGCCGGGCGGCCCGACCAGACGGTCGTGCTCACCGGCGGCACGCGGACGCCGTCGGACGCGCTCGTCGGCCCGGTGGCGGTCGCGGCGATCGGCACGCTGCATCTCGACATGCTGTTCCTGGGCGTGCATGGGATGAGCGAGCGGGCCGGCTACACCACGCCCAACCTGATGGAGGCCGACGTCAACCGCGCCTTGGTCGAGGCGGCCGAGCGGCTGGTGGTGCTGGCCGACCACACCAAGTGGGGCACGGTGGGCATCTCCTCGATCGTCCCGCTGGACCGCGCCGACGTGCTCATCACCGACGACGGCCTCGACGAGACGGCCCGGGCCCTCCTCGCCGAACAAGTGAACGAGCTCGTAGTGGTGAGTGCTCAGTGACAATCGCCAGGCGCACGGCGATTCGCCTCTCCGATGGCCGGGAACTCATCTACTTCGACGAACACACCTACGAGGACCGCGGGTACCCCGACACCCGGGATCTGCCGCCGCCCCCGGCGACCGCGCAGCTGCGGCTCGACCCGCTGGTCGACGAATGGGTGGCCGTCAACGCGCACCGGCAGCAACGCACCTACCTGCCGCCCAGCGACAAGTGCCCGCTCTGCCCGTCGACCCCGGACTTCGCGAGCGAGATCCCGGCGCCCGACTACGACGTCGTGGTGTTCGAGAACCAGTTCCCGTCGTTCAGTGACCGGGTCGATCCGAACGAAATCACGGAAGTGACCGAACTCGTGCCGGTGCGGCCGGGCGTCGGGCGCTGCGAGGTGGTCTGCTTCACCAGCGACCACAACACCTCCTTCGGGGCGCTGACGCCGGAGCGCGTCCGTACCGTGATCGACGCCCTCGCCGACCGGACCGCTGAGATGTCCACGCTGACCGGCGTCGCGCAGGTCTTCCCCTTCGAGAACCGGGGCGTGGAGATCGGCGTGACGCTGCACCACCCGCACGGCCAGATCTACGCGTACCCGATGGTGCCGCCGCGGACGCGGGCGATGCTGACCGCGTCGGCCAAGCACGCGGCGCGGACCGGAGGCCACAGCCTCTACGCCGACGTGCTGGCGGCCGAGCAGAAAGCGCAGGTCCGGGTGGTCGGCACCAACGAGCACTGGACCGCGTACGTGCCGGCGGCGTCGCGCTGGCCGTTCGAGGTGCAGCTGGCGCCACACCGGCAGGTGCCGGACATCCCGGCGCTCACCGACGCCGAACGGGACGCGTTCGGGCCGCTGTACCTGGACGTGCTGCGCCGCTTCGACGGCCTGTTCGGCAAGCCGATGCCGTACATCTCGGCCTGGCATCAGGCCGTGGTCGGCGAGGGCCGCGAGCTGGGCTACCTGCACCTGCAACTGTTCAGCATCCGGCGGGCGGCCGACAAGCTGAAGTACCTGGCCGGTTCCGAGTCCGCGATGGGCGCCTTCGTCAACGACATCGTTCCCGAGCGGGCCGCCGAGATGCTCCGCGAGGCGGTGTGAACGCCAAAGCCAGTTGATCATGAAGTTGCTGTGGCCCGAGGGGGCTACGGCGACAGCAACTTCATGATCAACGCGGGGAATGCAACGGCGGGAAAGGCGTCAACGCAGGGAAGCGACGGCGCGGGACAGGTTTTCGTCCAGGGCGTTCATGAACTCGTCGGTCGTCAGCCAGGGCGCGTCCCGGGAGATGAGCAGCGCCAGGTCCTTGGTCATCTGGCCGCCCTCGACGGTGTCCACGCAGACCCTCTCGAGCGTCTCCGCGAACTCCGTCACGGCCGGCGTCTCGTCGAGCAGACCCCGGTGCTTGAGGCCGCCGGTCCACGCGAAGATCGACGCGATCGGATTGGTCGAGGTCTTCTCGCCCCGCTGCCACTGCCGGTAATGCCGGGTCACGGTGCCGTGCGCGGCCTCCGCCTCGACGGTCCTGCCATCCGGAGTCATCAGCACCGACGTCATCAGGCCTAGCGAGCCGAAGCCCTGCGCGACGGTGTCCGACTGCACGTCGCCGTCGTAGTTCTTGCACGCCCAGAGGTAGCCGCCCTCCCACTTCAGCGCGGCCGCGACCATGTCGTCTATGAGCCGGTGCTCGTAGGTGAGCCCGGCAGCCTTGAAGTCGTCGGCGAACTCGGTCTCGAAGATCTCCGCGAACAGGTCCTTGAAACGCCCGTCGTACCGCTTGAGGATCGTGTTCTTGGTGGACAGATACACCGGGTAGTTGCGGGCCAGGCCGTACCGGAACGAGGCGCGGGCGAAGTCGCGGATGGAGTCGTCGAAGTTGTACATGCCCATGCCCACGCCGCCGCCCGGGAAGTCCGCGACGTGGAACTCCATCGGCGCCGAACCGTCGTCAGGGGTGAAGGTCATCGTCAGTTTGCCGGCGCTCGGCGCCACGAAGTCGGTCGCCTTGTACTGGTCGCCGTGGGCATGACGGCCGATGACGATCGGCTTGGTCCAGCCCGGCACGAGCCGCGGGACGTTGGACATGACGATCGGCTCCCGGAAGATCACGCCGCCGAGGATGTTGCGGATCGTGCCGTTCGGCGACCGCCACATCTTCTTCAGGCCGAACTCGGAAACGCGGGCCTCGTCCGGCGTGATGGTGGCGCACTTCACGCCCACACCGTGCCGCTTGATGGCGTTGGCCGCGTCGATCGTCACCTGGTCGTCGGTCTCGTCGCGGTACTGGATCGACAGGTCGTAGTGCTCGAGGTTGACGTCGAGGTAGGGCAGGATCAGCTGCTCACGGATCTGCTTCCAGATGATCCGGGTCATCTCGTCGCCGTCGAGCTCCACGACCGGGTTGTTGACCTTGATTCTCGGCATCGGCCGGCGCTCCTCTCCCGGGGACACATGCTTTAGCAGTACGAGCGTACTGCATGGCGTGCGAAGATCGCCGCCGACCAGGGCCGGGTCGCCCGGAGGGTGCTGCTCCGGGAGGCCCGCATCTGGGTGAGCCGTTCTGGCGTACCAGAAAAGTGACCTCAGAGATCTGCGACATCCGCCTGCTTGGCGCGGACGGCCTCGGCAGCCTCCTTGAGGCCGGCCAGCTCGGCGTCCGTGAGGTCGGTTTCGATGACCTTCTTGACGCCCGACGCGCCGATCTCCGCCTCCACGCCGAGGTAGACGCCCGAGATGCCGTATTCGCCGTCGACCCAAGCACAGACCGGCATGACCGCGCCCGAGTCCTCCGCGACCGCCCGGGCCATGCGGGCCGCGGCGGCGGACGGCGCGTAGTACGCCGAGCCGGTCTTGAGCAGCGCGACGACCTCGGCGCCGCCGTTGCGGGTGCGGGTGACGAGCTCCTCGATCTTGTCAGCTGGCAGCAGCTCGGTCAGCGGCTTGCCGTTGACCGTGGACTGCGACGGGACCGGCACCATGGTGTCGCCGTGCGAGCCCAGCGTCAGCGTCCGCACGGCGGCGACCGGTACCTTGAGGTCCTCGGCGACGAAGTTGGTGAAGCGCGCCGAGTCCAGCATTCCGGCCTGCCCGAGGACCCGGTTCTTTGGGAATCGGGTGGCTAGTTGCGTGAGCGCGGTCATCTCGTCGAGCGGGTTCGACACGACGATGACCACGGCGTTCGGCGCGTACTTGGCCACGTTCTCGGCGACTTGGCGGACGATCTTGGCATTGACGCCGAGCAGGTCCATCCGGCTCATTCCGGGTTTACGGGGCAGGCCGGCGGTGATGACCACGACGTCGGAGCCCTCGATGGCCTCGTAGCCCTCGCCGTTCGGCCCGGTGGTGACGCCGACAACCGCCGTCTCGAAGCCCTCGATCGGCCGCGACTGGTTGAGGTCCAGCGCGAGGCCCGCGGGCTTGCCGTCGATGATGTCGGTGAGCACCACGGTGTCGAAGATGTCGTACTCGGCCAGGCGCTGCGCGGTCGTGGACCCATAGAAACCGGCGCCTACGACGGTGACCTTCTTGCCCATGCTTTCACTCCCAGTCGGTTTTTCCGGACCGTATCAGCCGTGTAACGACAGGGTTGCGGGCAGGGGCGTTCACCGCGAACTGCGCCACTCGGCCCGCTCGACCACGTTGGTCAGCAGCATCGCCCGGGTCATCGGCCCGATGCC
>JBKOWB010000062.1:0-3446 GCA_046724195.1 Actinomycetota bacterium | reverse complement strand
CGGTCCAGCCGGGCGAGCAGCAGCAGGTCGTCGACCAGCAGGCCCATCCTTGCGGCCTCGTCCTCGATCCGGCGCACCAGCTTGGCGACCTCCGCGGGCTCGACGACGGCGCCCTGGCGATACAGCTCCGCGAACCCGCGGATCGTGGTCAACGGCGTGCGCAGCTCGTGCGAGGCGTCCGCGATGAATTGCCGCATCTTCTGCTCGGAGCGCACCGCCCGGGCCTCCGAGACCAGCGCGTCGTCGGCTGCGGCCAGGGCGGCGGCCTCCGCGGCGCGGGCCGCCGCCTCGGACTGCGCCCGCGCGGTGAAGGCCGCCTCGATCTGGGCGAGCATGGCGTTCAGCGCGCGGGAGAGCCGGCCCAGCTCGGTACGGGGTTCCACGGCGTCGGGCTCCGGGTCCGGCACGCGTCTGCTGAGGTCGCCGGCGGCGATGGCGCCCGCGGTCTGCTCGATCTGTACCAGCGGCACGAGACTCGTACGGACGATCGCGGCGCCGACGGCGGCCATCGCGATCAGGACGCCCAAGCCGACAAGCAGATCGATCCACATCAGCCGGGTCACCGCGAACTCGATCTCCGCCATGTTCCGGCCGACGAACAGGTAGTCGCCGTTGTCCATGGGCACGATGACCATCCGCCAGTGCACCCGGTCGCTGGGCGAGACCGCGGTGTAGGGCTGGTGCTGCTGCCGATCGTTGATCGCGTCCAGCCCAGTGATGAACGGAGGTAGGTCGTCGGCCTTCAGGACGGCCGAGTTGTAGTACGGCTCCCCGACCCCGCCAGCGGTTCGCAGCGCGAAGACGTATTCGGTCGGCGGCGTGAACGCGGCCTGGGTGAGCTGCCGGACGGTGAGGCCATCCAGCTTGACCGCCAGCACCGCGGCGACGCCCTGAAGTTCCTCGTCCATCCGGCCGATCAGGTAGCTGCGCAGCGCGAACGTGCTGGCGACGCTGATCAGCGACAGCGCGGCGAAGACCAGCGCGAGGACCGCGGCGAGCAGCTTGACCCGCAGCGGCGTACTGCGCAGCTTCGCCGCCGCTGGCTCGGCGACCGAGGGCAGCGTATGGATGACCACGCCCCCGGCTCAGGTGGCGGGCTTGCGCAGGACGTAGCCGACGCCGCGCAGCGTGTGGATCAGGCGCGGTTGCACGTTGTCGACCTTGCGTCGCAGGTACGAGATGTACGACTCCACGATGTTGTCGTCGCCGCGGAAGTCGTACTTCCACACGTGGTCCAGGATCTGCGCCTTGGACAGCACCCGGTTCGCGTTCAGCATCAGGTAACGCAGCAGCTTGAACTCGGTCGGCGACAGCTGCACCCGCTGCCCGGCGCGGTAGACCTCGTGCGTCTCCTCGTCCAGTTCCAGGTCGGCGAACGTCAGCCGGCTCGGCGTCTCGTCGCCCGCGGTGGTGCGGCGCTACACGGCCCGGATCCGCGCGGTGAGCTCCTCGAGACTGAACGGCTTGGTCACGTAGTCGTCGCCGCCCAGCGTCAGCCCGCGGATCTTGTCGTCCGTGCCGTCGCGCGCGGTCAGAAAGACCACCGGAGTACGGGCGCCCCCCTCGCGCATCAGGCGGATCACCTCGAACCCGTCGAGGTCGGGCAGCATCACGTCCAGCACGACGAGGTCGGGGTTGGCGTTCTTGGCGGCGCTGACGGCGGCACTGCCGCTGGTCGCGGTGCTGACGTCGAACCCGGCGAAGCGGAGACTGGCGGACAGCAGCTCGAGGATGTTGGCGTCGTCCTCGACGACGAGGAGCTTCGCCTCACTCTGCTTGGACTGGGTCTGCGTGGCCATAGCCACCATCTTTCTCCCAGCCGCTGCGGTCTGCCTGCACACTGGCTGAAAGTTTTCTGTGAGACAGCTCAGGGGCACCGGTCAGGCGGCCAGCCCCAACGCCGACGGGACGAGGCCGACCGACGCCTGCGCCGCCCGGGCCAGCGAGCGCCGATCCGCGCCGGCCGCCGGGCGCAGCGCGGAGGCGCCGATCAGGGTCACGGTCGTTGCGCGCAGGCCGGCCACGCGACGGACCGACGACCAGAGCGTGTCGTCGCCGACGAACGCCGGCGCCGTCGAGTCATAGGTGATGGAGACCGGCACCACGGGCGCGCCCGCGTCCATCGCGGCCTGGAACATCGCCGGCCGGAACCGCCCACGGCGGGCGCCGCAGAACGTCGTACCCTCCGGAAAGGCCGCGACCGAACGACCGGCGCGCAGCGCCCCGGCGACCTGGGCCACCGTCGCGGGCAGCGTCTTCGGCCGTGTCCGGTCCACGAAGATCGCGCCGGTCACGGCCGCCAGGGCGCCGATCCCGGGCCAACCACGGACCTCGCACTTCGCGACCAGCCGGACCGGCGACACCGCCAGCAGCGCGACGACGTCCAGCCAGGACACGTGGTTGGCGACCAGCAGCGTGCCGGGACGCGGGAGCGCGCCGCGCCAGCGCAGCCGGACGCCCAGAGACGCGAGCATCAAGCGGGCGACCGGCCGCAGCGCGACCCGGCGCAGGACCGGCACGAGCACAAGACCCATGAGGAGTACGGCGGACAGCGTCACCAACCGCACCACTGCCGTCGCTGCGCTCGCGGTTTCCTCGCCGCCCGTGCGGCACGCGTTCCCGCACCCGGAGACGGGCTGCCAGATCATCCGAGCCACCCTGGGTTGACGACCGCGGGTTTCATCTGGTCGCTCCGAGGAAGTGCCGCCGGTAGCGCGGGTCGATCCGGTCCATGGACAGCAGCACGTAGAAGTCCGCGACGCGGAAGTCCGGGTCGTGCGCCGGCTCGCCGCACACCCAGCTGCCCAGGCGCAGGTAGCCGCGCAATAGCGGAGGCAGCGCAGTCTTCGGGTCGCCCACCGGCGTGGCCTCCGACAGCCAGGGCAGGCGCGGGCGCACGCGTATCGCGGGCGGCGACATGTGTTTGCCGGACACGCGGGCCCAGACGCCCGCGGCGGTGTGGCCACCGTCGTCGAGCGGCACCGAGGCGCATCCGCCGAGCCAGCGCAGGTTGTTGAGATGCAGGTAGCGAGCGATGCCGGCCCACATCAGATTGACCACTGCGCCGGAGCGGTGATCCGGGTGCACGCAGGACCGTCCGGTCTCGACCAGCTGGTCGCGCAGCGGGCTCAGCCGGCTCAGGTCGAACTCGCCGTCGCCGTACCGGCGGCCGGCCCGGCCCGCGGCCTTGGGGGTGAGCATGCGGTAGGTACCGACGACGGCTCCGGTGGCGTCGTCCCGAACGATCAGGTGGTCACAGAACTCGTCGAACTCGTCGACGTCGCGTCCGTCCACCGCTGTCGGCAGGTGGGCGCCGAGTTCCCCGGCGAAGACGTCGTGGCGCAGTCGTTGCGCCGCCGCGACCTGGCTTGCGTCGTCGGCGATGAGGAGCGTGTACGCGCTGGCCCCGGTGCTTGCGGGGGCGGTCAGGAGAACGGCCATGACAA
>JBKOWB010000159.1:0-10917 GCA_046724195.1 Actinomycetota bacterium | reverse complement strand
GAGTCGATCACCGGCCGGATTCCCTTGGACACCATGAGGTCGAGCAGCGTGGCCAGCTCCGTCGGGGTGCCCATGGTGCTGCCCAGAATCTCGAGCCGCATCGCGAATACCCGCCGCAGGTCGACGGTGGCCTGATGGCCGGCGGTGGCACCGCAGACCACGATGCGAGCACCCGGTTTCGACGATTTCATCGAGTGGTCGAACGTCGGCGCGCCGACCGACTCGATCACCACATCGACCCGTTCCGGCAGGCGCGCGCCGTTCTCCAGCGCCGTGGCGCCGAGCGCGGCGATCCGCTCCCGCTTCCAGGCCTCGCGGCTGGTCGCGTAGACCCTTTTGCCGAGCGCGTTGGCGAGCACCACGGCGGCCGTCGCCACACCGCCGCCCGCGCCCTGGACCAGCACCGACTCGGCTTCGTCGACGCGACCGGACGCGGTCAGCATGTGAAACGCGGTCAACCATGCCGTGGGTACGCAGGCCGCGTCCAAAAACGACACGCCGGCCGGCTTGGGGATCAGATTCTCCCGCGGTACGGACACCCGCTCGGCCAGCGTCCCGGGGTAACGCTCGGAGAGCAGCGACAGCCCACGCGGATCGGTCGTGTCCGGTACCACGGGGTATACGACGACCTCGTTGCCGTCCGGGTCGACGCCCGATGCGTCGCAGCCAAGAATCATCGGCAGCCGATCGCTCGGCAGGCCGACGCCGCGCAAGGACCAGATGTCGTGATGGTTCAGCGAACTGGCCCGCACATCGACGGTGACCCATCCGTCCGGGTACGTGGGTTCAGGAAGGTCACCGACGGTGAGCGCGGCGAGCGGCTCGTCCGGCTTTGCGGTTGAGGCGTAGGCGGCACGCATGGACCGAGCCTAGACGGGTTGCGGCGCCAGGGTGGTTGGTGCGACCACCCGGCGGGCCACTCCGTCGCGCTCCGCCGCCATGGCGACGGCGGCCGCCACGGCCGGGGCCACCCGAGGGTCCAGCGCAGACGGCACGATGGCGTCGGGACGCAGGGCGTCGGAGACCACCTCGGCGATGGCCTCGGCCGCCGCGACCTTCATCCGCTCGGTGACCGTGGTCGCCCGCGCGTCCAGCGCGCCGCGGAAGATGCCGGGGAACGCCAGCACGTTGTTGATCTGGTTCGGGAAGTCGCTGCGGCCGGTCGCCACGATCGCGGCGTACCGGGACGCGATATGCGGCGGGACTTCCGGCGTCGGGTTGGCCAGCGCGAAGATGATGGCCTCGGGCGCCATGCCGGCCAGCGCCGTCTCGTCGATCGAGCCGCCGGAGACCCCGACGAGGACGTCGGCGCCGATCAGCGCCTCGCGGATACCGCCGGTCCGGCCGGAGTAGTTGGTCGCCGCCGCCAACTCCACCTTGGTCGCGGTGAGGCCGGGCCGGTCCGGGTGCAGGATGCCCTGCGAGTCGCAGACGATGATGTTGCCGCCGTCAATGCCGGCGGCGATGAGCATCCGCGTGATCGCAACGCCGGCCGCGCCCGCGCCGCTGATGACCACCCGCAGGTCGTTGAACCGGCGGCCGAGCAGCGCGACCGCGTTGCGCAGCGCGGCGAGCACAACGACCGCCGTACCGTGCTGGTCGTCGTGGAAGACCGGGATGTCGAGGGCATCGTCGAGGCGGCGCTCGATCTCGAAGCAACGCGGCGCGCTGATGTCTTCGAGGTTGATCCCGCCGAACGACGGCGCGAGGGCCTTGACGATCGCGACCAGTTCGTCGGCATCCTGGGTGTCCAGGCAGATCGGCACCGCGTCGACGCCGCCGAACTGCTTGAAGAGCACGGCCTTGCCCTCCATCACGGGCATGGCGGCCTTCGGGCCGATGTTGCCGAGACCCAGCACGGCCGAGCCGTCGGTGACCACGGCGACGGTGTTGCCGGTCCACGTGTAGTCGGCGGCGAGCGTCGGATCCTCGGCGATCGCCTCGCAGACCCGGGCGACGCCGGGCGTGTAGGCGAGGGAGAGGTCGTCCCGGCTGGACAGCGGGACGGTGCTGGCGACCGCCATCTTTCCGTGCCGGTGCAGGTCGAAAACGGGGTCGGCGGCCAGGGCGGGGTCGAGTTCGAAGCTGAAGTATGACAACGGGACTCCTGAGGCGCATCGAAACGTCGGTGTGTCAGCCGGCCTGGGCGCGAGTCAGCGCTGACCGACGTGGGATGCGGGGGTCACCCGGGAAGCAACCGCAACGGTTAGCGGAGATTAACGTAACCGGGACGGTCGCGGCCAGTAACGGCACAAAACACGCCCGATGACATCCGCCACTCCGTACGCTCTCGAGTCGTCGGTGACGAATTCGTTGTCACCCCGTACCCACCAGCCGTTGTCCTGCTCACGTACCGTGCGCTTGACGACCAGCAGGTCCGGCCGGCTCCGGAAGCGCGCGACCACGACGTCGCCGGCGCGGATGCGACCACCGCGACGGACCAGCAGGGCGTCGCCCGCGCGGAGCGTGGGCGCCATGGACGGGCCCCGCACGAGTACGGCGAGCAGCGGCAGTTGCACCCTCAAGGCATCAGTCCTCCGGCGCGTTGGCGAGGTGGGTAAGGGGTAGTGTCATTCGCGGATCATCGCAAACGTATGGAGGGGTCCTGATGCGACTTCCGCGCATCCTCACGCCGCGCACCGTCGTCAGCGCGCACTGCGACCTGCCCTGCGGGGTTTACGACCCGGCACAGGCCCGCATCGAGGCCGAGTCCGTGAAGGCCATCGCCGAGAAGTACCAGGCGAATACGGACCCGGAGTTCCGCACCCGCGCCATCTTCATCAAGGAGCAGCGGGCCGAGCTCGTCAAGCACCACCTCTGGGTGCTGTGGACCGACTACTTCAAGCCGCCGCACTTCGAGAAGTACCCGAACCTGCACCAGCTCTTCAACGAGGCGACGAAGCTCGCCGGCGCGTCCGGTACCAAGGGGTCGGTCGACCCGGCCGTGGCCGACCAGCTACTTGCCAAGATCGAGGAGATCTCCAAGATCTTCTGGGAGACCAAGCAGGCGTGAGCCCTGCGATCACCATTCGGCCGGCACGTCGCGAGGATGTGCCGGCCGCTGGCTGAACGGGCCTCCCCTGCCTCCTCCATCAGGCGCTAGAGTCTCGTCCATTAGGAGGATGGGTACGGTGACGCAGGCGATGCAGACGCAACCGGAGTCGGCGATCGAGGACGACGTCGTACTGCTCACCGTGCCCGCCGACGGCGGTTACCTCGGCGTGCTCCGGACGGCGACGGCCGGCCTCGCGGCACGGCTGCATTTCGCGCTCGACGAGATCGAGGACCTACGGATCGCGGTGGACGAGGCGTGCGCGATGCTGCTGGCGATCGCCACCCGCGGCGCCGAGTTGGAGTGCCGGTTCGTGGTCACCGACGACGCCCTCACCGTCGAAGTCACCGTGTCGACCGTTCGCGGCGCCCGGCTCCCCGCCGAGTCCTCGTTCGCCTGGAAGGTGCTGACCGCGCTCACCACGTCGGCGTCCGCCGAGGCCTCCGGCCGGCACGCCACCATCCGTCTCCTCACCCAGCGGACCGAGTTCTGACGCTCAGCGTTGGTTGGCCGCGATGATGTAGTCGAGGTGCCGCCGGCCCACCTCCGAGGACGCGTCGGGATCGCGGGCCGTGATGCAGGCCAGCAGTTCCCGGTGGTCGGTGTCGATGCGTGCCCAATACCCGGCCGGGAGACTCTCGGTCACGTCCTCCCCGTACGAGACGTGGTAAAGCGGCAGCGTGACCAGCTCGAACAGCGGATTGCCGGTCGCCTTGGCCACCGCCGCGTGGAACTCCGAGTGTGCGCGCAGCATCACGTCGAAGTCGTCGATCGCCGGATCGAAGAGTGCCGCCCTGATCTCCGCCAGGTGCGCGTCGGTACGCCGTACCGCGGCCAGCGCGGCGGCCGGGACCTCCAGCACCCGGCGCAGCTCGAGCAGGTCGGCAAAGCCGATCCCGGCCGAATTGGTGAGCAGCGTGAGGCCGGTGGAGAGCCCCTCGGACAATTGCCGGGCGTTCGGGTGGGCCACGAAGCTACCTCCCGTGACGCCCCGCGTGGTGACGATCAGGTGCTGGCTGGCAAGCAGCCGCAGCGCCTCGCGCACGGTGCTGCGGCTGACACCGGTACGCACGCACAGCTCGGGCTCGGGCGGCAGCCGTTCCCCGGGCTGCAACCGCCCCGAGGTGATATCGGCGCGCAGCTCGTCCGCCAGCACCTGGTACGCCGGCGGTCGCACCGTTGATCCAGTCACGAATACAGCCTAGGGCTTGGAACCGGTCAGGAGACCTTTTAATCGACGCCCAGCGCCCGCGTACTGGCCGGAAGGACGATCAGCACCCCCACCAGGGCACCGAGTGCCATCAGCACGAGACCCGCCCAGAGCGGCCCGGTCTGCAGCAGGAAACCGCCGGATGCGATCACCATGAGCTGCACGACGATGGCCGGGCCACGCGCACCGGCCGCCCGCCGGCCCAGCGCCCGCGCGACGAAATAGACGAAAGCCGCACCGATCGCCGCCAGGACGGTCAAGGCGATCGCGACCGGCACGCTTACCGCATCGGCGGTCAGATCCAGGAAGATCAGGTACGCGGTGAGCACCGCCAGCCCGGCCGCCTCGGCGAAGAGCAGGCGCACCGCCCAGACGAGTGTCGCGGGCGCCGAAGTGTCGGGTTTCTCGCCGGTCACATAAGCACCATAGCGATCGACTCGGAGCGACCGCCGGGTACAGTGCCGCCCATGCGAGCGTTACTGGTGGTTAACCCGAAGGCCACCACGACCAGCGAACGCAGCCGGGACGTGCTCGTCCGGGCCCTGCGCAGCCAGGTGGAGCTGACCGTCGAATACACCAGCCGGCGCGGTCATGCCGCGGCATTGACCCGGGCGGCCGCCGATAGCGGCGTCGACGTCGTGGTCACGCTGGGTGGGGACGGCACGGTGAACGAGGCCGTGAACGGGCTGATGACCGCCGAGGACGTGCTGTCCGGCCAGACCGTGGCGCCGGCGTACCGGCTGCCCGCACTGGCCGTGGTACCCGGTGGATCGACGAACGTCTTCGCTCGCGCGCTGGGTCTACCCCGCGACTGGATCGAGGGAACGGGCGTGATCCTGGCGGGACTGCGCGACGGACGGCACCGGGTCATCGGGCTGGGCCGCGCGGACGACCGGTATTTCACGTTCTGCGCCGGCATGGGGCTGGACGCGGCGGTTGTGCGGAAGGTGGAGCACGCCCGCCTGCGCGGCCGCACGTCGACGCCCGCCCTGTACGTGCGCTCGACGATCGGGCAGTTCTTCACTGGCGAGGACCGCAAGTCCCCGCCCCTGTCGGTGGAACGCCCGGGCGAGCCGACCGAAACAGAACTGAGCACGGCCATCATCCAGAACACCGCCCCCTGGACATACGTCGGTGATCGCCCGATCAATCCCAATCCGGAGGCATCCTTCGACCGGGGCCTCGACCTGCTGGCCCTGCGGCACCTGCACGTCGGCAGTACGGCGCGCACAGTGACGCAGATCGTGTCACGGAAGGCGGCCCCGCACGGCGGCCAGGTGCTGCGGCTGCACGATCAAGCCGAGTTCACGGTCGTGGCGAGTCGCCCGCAGCCGTTCCAACTGGACGGTGACTACCTGGGCGAGCGCCAGAAGGTGCACTTCGTGTCCGTACCCGAGGCGCTACGTGTGATCTGCTGACGGCTGGGTACCCCGCCCGGAAGTTCCTCACGATCCGTTACAGAAAGCCGTGCAAAAGGGTCGGCAATAGGCCCGGCACGGTACTACATTGATGGGAGCGCTGGTCGGCCGGGTCTGGAAGTGCCTACAGAACCGGACAAAGGGGTCGTGAGCTAGCTCACCCGCTCGGAGATTTTCTTGGCGCTACCCTTGACAACGCGTGAGTTCGTGAAAGCATTCACAAGCGATATGAAGTAACCGGTTGCCGCCCGCGCGCGTTCCTAATCCAGAAGCGCAGGAACGGCTTCCGCACCCAAATAGCTTGCTACGCAGTAGGTGATCGTACGGACGCGGTCCGTCGCCCGCCACGGCGTGTGCATAAAGGTAACCGCACCGCATTCATTGCCACCCATCCGAAACAAGGAGTGTTGCCGCCATGGACTGGCGTCACCATGCGATCTGCCGCGACGAGGACCCGGAGCTGTTCTTCCCGATCGGGACGTCTGGCCCCGCGCTCCTGCAGGTCGAGCAGGCCAAGGCCGTGTGCCGGCGGTGCACCGTGACCGAGGAATGCCTCTCGTGGGCACTCGAGTCCGGTCAGGACGCCGGCGTCTGGGGCGGTATGAGCGAAGACGAACGGCGTGCCGTGAAGCGCCGCGGCGGCCTCCGGGTCGGCGCTCCTACCGCCTGAACCAAACCCTCACAGCATTTGCGCCCCGGGCGATGGCTCCCGGGGCGTCGTGCTGTTTCGGGGCGGCTGCGCACAGCTGTGACTTCGCTGCGCGCGAATGCGGTCACCTTGGGTCCCCGAAATGATCTCGAAATTGCGGTGAACCCGGTTTCCGGACGTCGGTGCGGGCCGGCATACCTTAGGCAGCGATCGACCGGCGCGATAGTGCGGAGCCGACACGCGCCGTAACCAGCCGGACGAGTTCGGGAGCGTCGCCCAGCGGCGGAGCGATCGAGACCGCGCCGGCCGACAGCGCGGACTCCGCCGCAACGTCGTAGAGCAGGCCGGGTGCCAGGAAGTAGGCCGCCATACCCACCCGGGATGCACCGGCCGCCCGGAGGGCGGACACTGCTACCGCGGCGGTAGGCGGTGCCGCCGACGCATAGGCGACCTCGCACGGCACACCCAGCCGGCGGCCCAGGGCGGCCGCGGCATCGGCCACCGTCGAGCGGGCCGCCGCGTTCCTCGTTCCAGCGGCCGCGAGGACCACGGCATCGAGCTCGACCTCCGGAAGCCGCCGGATCAGACCGTCCACGAGCGACCTCGACACCGGCCCCAGGACGTCCGCGATCTCCACGTCGATGCGGAGACCGGCCGCTCGCGCTGCGGTTGCCACCGCGGGCACGTCGACCCGCCCGTGATAGGCGGCCGTCAGCAGTAGCGGCACCAGTACGGCGTGCCGGTGTCCGGCCGCACTCAACCAGGCCAGGACGTCGAGCGGCCGAGGACCGGCGTGGTCCAGATACGAGTCGTGCACCTCCCACTCGGGGTGCGCGCCGGCTACCGCCTCGGCGAGCGCCCGAGTCGAAGTCGCGGCACGGGGGTCCTTGCTGCCGTGGGCAACCAGAACCACCGCTAGACGTGTAGGCCGCATTCGGTCTTCTCGAACATCGCCCAGCGGCCGGCCCGCGGGTCCTCCCCCGCCGTCGTACGCCGCGTGCACGGCCAGCAGCCGATCGAGCCGTACCCCTTCTTGAACAGCTCGTTCACCGGCACGTTCCAGCGCGCGACGTACCGGTCCACATCGGCCTGGGTCCACGCCGCGATCGGGTTCACCTTGATCTTGCGACGCTTGGCATCGAACGCCACCACTGGGGTGTTGGCGCGGGTGGGCGACTCGTCGCGGCGCAGGCCGGTCGCCCACGCGTCGTAGTCGACCAGCGCGCGCTCGAGCGGCTCGACCTTGCGCAGGAAGCAGCACTCGTCGGGGTTGCGGGCGAACAGCCGCGGCCCGAACTCGCCGTCCTGCTGGCCTACCGTCATCCGCGGGCGGATCGAGCGCACGTTGACGTTCATGGTCCGGGCGACCGTGTCACGCACCTTCAGCGTCTCCGGGAAGTGCAGGCCGGTGTCCAGAAAGACGACGTCGACACCCGGCGCGACCCGGGAGAAGAGGTGCGCCACGACCGCGTCCGCCATCGAGCTGGTCACGCAGAAGCGCGCACCGAACGTGTCGGTCGCCCACTTGGCGATCTCCTCGGCCGGCTTGCCCTCCAGGTTGCGCGCGGCGGCGAGCGCGAGCGCCTCGAGTTCCTCGGGAGCGCGGCGGCTCGGGTCGGCGGCGGCAGTCGGGGCGCCCAGGCTCACCAGCCCCAGGCCGGCGGCGGTCGTGATCGTCATCGGTTCACTCCCTTGACATCGCCGTTCTGGATCTTTGCCGGCTTCAGTCGCTCGGCCAGCAGACCGTTGAACTTGACCGTGAAGACTCGCGCGCAGGAGTGGCACTCCCAGGCGCCGTGCGAAGCCTCGTTGGGGTACAGGTCCTCTTCCCCGCAGTAGGGGCAGTAGAGCGGAGTCGATCGAGCGTCACTCATTTCAGGAGCTCCTCGTCCACTCGGACCACCCACTCGGCGAACGTCTCATCGGCGGAACGGCCGTCCAGGTACCGGCGGGCAAGCCTCTCCACGTACTCGGGAAGCTCCTCCGCCGTGGCCTTGAGGCCGCGCAGCTTCCGGCCGAAGCCGGCGGTCTCGCCCTTCGCCATGCCGAGCCCGCCGCCGAGGTGGACCTGGAAGCCCTCGACCTGCTCGCCGTGCGCGTTCATGACCAGCTGACCTTTGAGGCCGATGTCGGCGACCTGGGTGCGGGCACAGGCGTTCGGGCAGCCGTTGATGTGGATCGAGATGTCCGCGTCGAAGTCGCGGAGCCGCTCCTCGAGCCGCGCGACCAGTTCCTCGCCGCGGGCCTTGGTCTCGACGATCGCGAGCTTGCAGTATTCGATGCCGGTGCAGGCCATGGTGCCGCGCCGCCAGGCCGACGGCCGGGCGTCCAACCCGATGCCGTGCAGGCCGCGGATCAGCGGTTCGACCTGATCGTCGGCCACGTCAAGGACCAACAGCTTCTGGTATGGCGTGAGGCGCACCCGATCCGAGCCGTGCGCTTGCGCCAGGTCCGCTAGCTGGCCCAGCTGCGTACCTGAGGAACGCCCGACCACCGGGGTGGCTCCGACGTAGTTCTTGCCGTCCACCTGCTTGTGCACGCCGATGTGGTCGATCGGCTTCGCCGGCAGTTCCGGCGCTGGCCCGTCGAGGAGCGCGCGGCCCAGGTACTCCTTCTCGAGGATCTCCCGGAACTTGGCGACGCCCCAGTCCGCGAGCAGGAACTTGAGTCGGGCCCGCGTACGCAGCCGCCGGTAGCCGTAGTCGCGGAAGATCCCTACCACGCCTTCCCAGACGTCGGGGATCTCGTCGAGCGGCACCCAGACGCCGAGCCGCTCGGCCAGCCGGGGGTTCGTGGAGAGCCCGCCGCCGACC
Source organism: Actinomycetota bacterium (assembly GCA_046724195.1). GTDB lineage: Bacteria > Actinomycetota > Actinomycetes > Mycobacteriales > Micromonosporaceae > Actinoplanes. Next base: position 1,775 of record JBKOWB010000159.1, on the reverse strand, counting down.
CAGAGGTCGAATCCCGGACCGTGCACCGGGTGCTCGACGCCGAGGAACGAGATGTCGTTCACCTGGTACGGCGTGTCCACCAGCCAGGAGACCGAGGACTTGAACTTGCGGGGCAGGTTCGAGTAGCGCGGGTCGCCGATGTACCGCTCGATGATCTCGTCGATCGCGGGTGTCGCGTCGATGACCTCGTCGACGGCGATGCCGGCGACCGGGCTACCCAGCACGACGCGGGGACAATCGCCGCAGGCCTCCGTGGTCTGCAGGCCGACAGCCTCGAGCCGGCGCCAGATCTCCGGCATGTCCTCGATCCGGATCCAGTGCAGCTGGATGTTCTGCCGGTCGGTGATGTCCGCGCTGTCGCGCCCGAATTCGGTGGAGATCTGAGCGATCGTCCGCAGCTGGGCAAGGTTGAGCTGGCCGCCGTCGATGCGCACGCGGAGCATGAAGTACTCATCCTCTAGCTCGTGCGGCTCCAGTACGGCCGTACGCCCGCCGTCGATACCCGCCTTGCGCTGCGTGTACAGGCCCCACCAGCGGAACCGCCCGCGCAGGTCCTGCGGGTCGATCGAGGCGAAGCCGCTGTGCGCGTAGATGTTCTCGATCCGGGCCCGTACGTTGAGCGGGTTGTCGTCCTTCTTGATCCGCTCGTTCGGGTTCAGCGGCTCGCGGTGCCCGAGCGCCCACTGGCCCTCGCCGCGGGCCTTGCGGGGCCGGGCGGTCTGCCTCGTTGACAGGCCCTGTGAGGTGCTGTCGAGCGCCATGTCGGCGTTCCCTTCGGGTTTCTCGTGGACGCGCTGCGCGCTCACGGCCACCCGGATGGGCTCGCGACATCAGTGTCTGGAGAAGGCCGGCGCGTCGTGCGCGCCCGACATCAGAGATCGGGCGGCGTCAGAAAGCCGGACACATAGCGCTGCGGACACGGCCGTAGTCAACGTGGCGACGAGCCACGAAGCGGCGGTCAACTGCAGCGGCCATGCCGTTAGCCTCTCACGCCGGGGCATTGTCGGCCAGCCCGGTCCAGATTCCGGGAGTGTGGTCGCCGACACTCGACCGCGAGGTCCACGCCCCGGGCGCGAGGAGTCGCGAACAGTCGCTCAAGATAGTCGACACCGGCCCGGACGCTCGCCCCGCACATCTCATCCTCAGCGAGCTTGGCTAACGTCTTGCCGACGGCATTCGGCGTGGCCGAGCCGCGCATGAGGCGTACGACGTCGCCGGCGTCCTTCGCCCGGATACGACGCTCGTTGCCACGTCCGAGACGTTCACCAAGCTTGTGCGCCTTGGCGACCAGCAGCGCCGCCGGGCCCGCGACACGGATCGACATGGTCCGGGAATCCCGCTCGATCTCCAGACTCGTGATGATCATCTCGACGTTGTCCCGCACCGATGCTTCCAGTCCCGCGACCCGCCGCGTGGCGTTCTTCCCGTGGTTCGGCAGCCTGGCGTCTCGACGACCGTTGCCGTACGCCAGCGCCTCGGGAACGAGCAGGTCCACCGGGACGAGCGTCCGCTTACCGGCGACGTCGGTCTCGGCCACCCAAGTACCGGGCTCGACACCACCCGCCCGCGTGATCTTGAGGGAGAAGCCGGCAGCGGTCATCAGCCCGAGAATGCTGGGATCACGATCCAGGTCTTGTGCGTCGATGCTCAGATCCGCGTCCTTCGTGTACGGCGCGACGACTTCCATGTCCGCATCGCCCGCCTGAAGATAGACCGCCTGGGCTCCGACGAGGACGAACTTCGGCCGATGCGGCCCGAGGGCCTCCAGGACATCA
>JBKOWB010000179.1:0-3584 GCA_046724195.1 Actinomycetota bacterium | reverse complement strand
GCGAGGCACGGTGCGCCGCCCGATTCCCGGACACGGACGTGCTGGTGTTCGGCCACTCCCACATCCCGTGGGACACCACCGCCGCGGGTAGCCTGCGCCTGCTCAACCCGGGCTCCCCGACGGATCGCCGCCGCCAGCCGTTCGCCACCTACATGACGGCCTCCATAGGAGACGCCCACCTCACCGAGGTAAAGCTGCACCGACTCCCCCGCCCGGCGGCAAGGCCCCAGGCGGAGGGCAAGCCCGGTCGATCATGAGGTTACTACCCGATTCCGCGCCGAAATCTGGCAATAACTTCATGATCAACTCTTGTTGACCCGGCGGGAGCGACGGTCCGGCGCACGACGGACGTCGCGCACTAAAGAATTCTCCAGGGCTGTAAAGAGATCAGCCTAAGTCAACGGTGGGATACAGCGGGTAGTCGGCGAGCAGCTCGGTGGCCTGCTTGCTGACGTGGTCGGCGACGGCCGGGTCAAGGCGGTACTTGGCCTTCGAGGCGTCGGCCGGCGTCGTGGATGTGAGCACGGTGTGCATGAGCTCCGCGATCTGGTCCATTTCAGCCGGGCCGAGGCCGCGCGTGGTGAGCGCCGGTGTGCCGATCCGGATGCCGCTCGTGTACCAGGCGCCGTTCGGGTCCCGCGGGATCGCATTGCGGTTGGTGACGATGCCGGAGTCCAGCAGGGCCTGCTCGGCCTGGCGTCCGGTCAGGCCGAAGGGGTGCACGTCGACCAGGACGAGGTGATTGTCGGTACCCCCGCTGACCAGCTGCACGCCGCGCTTGAGCAGGCCCTCGGCGAGCGCCTGGCTGTTGTCTACGATGCGCCGCGCGTACCCGGCGAAGTCCGGCCGCCGTGCCTCGGCGAACGCGACGGCTTTCGCGGCCATGACGTGGCCGAGCGGGCCACCGAGGACCATGGGGCAGCCGCGGTCCACCTGGTCCGACAGCTCAGGCTGGGCGAACACCGCGCCGCCGCGTGGACCGCGGAGGCTCTTGTGGGTGGTCGTGGTGACGATATGCGCGTGCGGGATCGGGTCGAAGTCGCCGGTGAAGACCTTGCCGGCGACCAGGCCGGCGAAGTGCGCCATGTCGACCATGAACGTCGCGCCGACCTCGTCCGCGATCTCGCGCATGACGCGGAAGTTCACCTTGCGGGGGTACGCCGAGTAGCCGCCCACGATGACCAGCGGCTTGAATTCGCGCGCCACCGCACGCAGCGCCGCGTAGTCGATCTGACCCGTGGCCGGGTCGACGCCGTAGCTGCGCTGGTCGAACATCTTGCCCGAGATGTTCGGGCGGAAGCCGTGGGTGAGGTGGCCGCCCGCGTCGAGGGACATGCCCAGCATCCGCTGGTTGCCGAACGCCGCGCGCAGTTCGGCCCACTCGGCGTCGGTGAGGTCGTTGACCTGGCGCTTCTCCACGCGGCGAAGCGTCGGCGCCTCGATCCGGTCGGCGAGGATCGCCCAGTACGCCACGAGGTTGGCATCGATCCCGGAGTGCGGCTGCACGTACGCGTACGGCGCGTCGAACAGGGCCTTGGCGTGCTCGACCGCCACCGCCTCGACGGTGTCGATGTTCTGGCAGCCGGCGTAGAACCGGCGGCCGATGGTGCCCTCGGCGTACTTGTCGCTGAGCCAGTTACCCATGGCGAGCAGCACGGCCGGGGACGCGTAGTTCTCGCTGGCGATGAGCTTGAGCGACTCGCGCTGGTCGTGCAGCTCCTTGGCGATCGCGTCGGCGATGCGCGGCTCGACGGCCCGGACCACCTCGAGGGCGGAGCGGAAAGCGGTCGATTCGGGGTTCAGTGCGGACATCGGACCTCCCTATCACAGGTGAAGAGGCCCAGGCGCACGGCATGCGTGAGAACGAGGCCGCTCCCCGATGGTTTGCCCATCCGAACGCGCCAGTCACGGCCCGCCGCACAGCATACTGCTTAACGTCGCCGCCCCCGGTCAGGGTGACGGCGTGAATGCCGACGGGCTCGCCGAGCTGTCGGCGCGGTGAGACCGGCTCATTCCACGGCAAGCTCGACCAGCTCGGCGTCGCCCGTACGCCAGCCGACGGCGTGGACCGCGAGATAGCGTGCCGACAGCTGCACCGCCGACGTCGAGGACCGTGCGCGGCGCGGCAGCAGATCCACCGCCGCGTACGTGAGGCCGTCGGTCGAGGACTCGAGTCGTACCGGGCAGACCCAGCCCGCCGTCCAGGCCAGCCGGATCAACGCCACGTCGCGTACCTCGCCCAGGTCGACGACCATCCGGCCGGACGGGCCCGGACGCCACGCCGTGCGCGGGTCGCCGTCCACGGCGAAGTCGGGCGCCGTCATCCCAGCCGGGAGAGGGGACGTCGGGAACGTGGTGCGGCCGCGGGCCAGATCGGTCGTCGGGGTCACCGGGCCGCCGGGCGCTCGCAGGCTGCCGATCCGGCCGGCGGGCAGCCGTACCGTCGCCGACCAGGACCCGGACCGCACGGTCAGCGCGACCGGCCGCTCGATGGGTGCGGTGATCGTGAGGTCCTGGGACTCGGGAACGTCGAAGCGGGTCCCGGGCGGCGGTGGTGTCCCGTCGATGGTGAAGCGCGGCGGCTCGACGCGAGCGGTGGCGGCGGCCTGCGACACCGTCCAGTCCAGGCCGTCGTCACGGACCACCTGCGTCCCGCGGTAGAGGCGGGCCGTGGACGGGATCCAGACGGTCGCCTCGACGATCGGATCGGGCGTGAGGTTGAAGACGCTCAGGTAGCCGTCGGCGTCGTTGAGCCGCAGCCTGCTGGTGGTGGCCGGTAGCGGCCGGTTCGCCGCCCGAGCCAGGTCGACGGTGCCGCCGGCGTACCCCTCGACGGTCGTGGCGGCCGCGGGGCCGGCGGCCGCGATCACGCCGGTCGCGCTCACCGTGATGGGCCGATAGCTCTCGTGCGTGACGAGGCCGGCCCGGCCGTCGATGTCGACCCAGCCGCCGGTCAGGATGCGCGCGTCGGGCACCCGGACCACATCGGTCCAGGTGACCGCGTCGGTCGAGGTCTGGATGACATATTTCGTGGCGTACGCGGCCTCCCACAACAGGCGCACCCCCGCCACGGTGACCGTCGAACCGAGGTCGACCGCGAGCCAGCTGTCGACGCGGCCCCGATCGTCGCGAGCGACGGCCCAGCGAGTCGCGGGGTTGCCGTCGGTGGCGTTGCGTGCGGGGTAGGTCACGTGGGCCGAGGACCCGGTGGCCACCGCCCCCTGCGCTAGATCGGCGCCGGCCGTGTCGAGCACGCTGAACGTCCAGATCGAGTAGCCGTACTCGGTCGCCGCTTCCCGGCCGAGCATCCGCACATAGCGGGCCTGCCGCGGCGGGAACGCGAGCTCGTCGGCTCCGCCGTCGCCGCCACCACCGCGGCTTCCGGCCAGCGTGTACGTACCGGAGGCGCCCCGGAACGTGCGGCTGCCGGTGAGGCCGGGAACGCCCGGCATGGTCGCGTTGAAGATGGTGAGGCCGCCCTCGTCGGCGCTGACCCCGGTGCTGGCGTAAACGACCGTGCCGGTCGGCAGCGTGGTAAACCCCGCATATTGCTCGCCGAAGGTGAGAACGGTGGCGGTCGCGTC
>JBKOWB010000264.1:0-4412 GCA_046724195.1 Actinomycetota bacterium | reverse complement strand
GATGTCGTTGATTTTGTTGCAGCCCGTGGTGTCGTTCTTCTTGAGCCCGATGCCGTACGGTTCGTCGCTGAACTTCTTGCCGACCACCTTGAACTTGCCGGCGTACTGGTCCTGTGCCGCGTAGCCGGCCAGGATGATGTCGTCGGTGGTGACCGCGTCGACCTGACCGCCGGCCAGCGCCGTGACGCACTTCGAGTACGAATCGAACAGCTGCAGCTGGGCGTCCTTGTGCTCGGTCTGAATCCGCTTCGCAGGCGTGGAACCGGTCACCGAGCAGACCTTCTTTCCGGCCAGCGCCTCGGGACCGGTGATGGTCGAGTTCGTCGGCACCAGCAGGTCCTGGCCCGCGATGTAGTACGGCCCGCCGAAGTTGACCACCTTCTTGCGTTCGTCGTTGATCGTGTATGTCGCCACGACCAGGTCGACCTGGCCCTGCTGGATGAACGGCTCACGGTTGGCCGACACCGTGGTCTTCCACTCGATGGAACCCGGGTCCACGCCGAGGCCCTTCGCCACGATCTTGGCGATCTCGACGTCGAACCCGGTGTACGTGCCGCCGGTCTGTAGGCCCAGCCCCGGCTGGTCGGCCTTGACACCGATGACCAGCTTCTTCTGGCTGGACGCCTTGCCGATGACGCCGCTGGCCGAGCCCGAGCTGGACCCGCCATCGTCGCCGCCGCATGCCGCGGCGGCGAGCGCCATGGCGATAGCCCCGAACGTCGCCGCCAATCGGGTGATGCGCATCGTTACGCTCCTCAACTGTTATGTGCAAACGAAACTGCAAGCTCGTCGGTGGACGGTTCAGTGCGTGAGGATCTTCGAGAGAAAGTCCTTGGCGCGTTCGCTCTTCGGGTTCGTGAAGAACTCGGCGGGCGCGGCCTCCTCGACCAGCTGCCCGTCCGCCATGAACACGACCCGGTTCGCCGCGTGCCGCGCGAAGCCCATCTCGTGTGTCACGACGACCATCGTCATGCCCTCCCGCGCGAGCGACGTCATCACGTCGAGGACCTCGCCGACCATCTCCGGGTCGAGCGCGCTGGTCGGCTCGTCGAACAGCAGCGCCTTGGGCTGCATGGCGAGCGCCCGTGCGATCGCGACGCGCTGCTGCTGGCCGCCGGACAGCTGGGCCGGGTACTTGTCCGCCTGGTTGGCGATGCCGACACGGTCCAGCAGCGACATCGCGCGTTCCCGTACCGCCGCGGGCTTCTCCTTGCGGACCTTGATCGGTCCGAGCATGACGTTCTGCAGGATGGTCTTGTGGGAGAACAGGTTGAACGACTGGAAGACCATGCCAACCTCGCTGCGCAGCCGCGCCAGCGCCTTGCCCTCGGCCGGCAGCGGCCGACCGTCGAACCTGATGGTGCCGGTGTTGACCGGCTCCAGCCGGTTGATCGCGCGGCACAGCGTCGACTTGCCCGAGCCGGACGGTCCGATCACGACAACGACCTCGCCGCCCTCGACCGAAAGATTGACGTCTCGCAGGACGTGCAACGGCCCGAACCATTTGTTGACGCCCTCGAGGACGATGAGAGCTTCGTCAGTCACAGCTGGACCACCGCCCCTGGTTCACTCGGATGTGGCCACTCTATTGGCGCCGCCGTATCGGTAGATGCCGAGAATGGTCACGGAGCGGTAACACAGAGGGTGTATTTCCGAGGGGATGTCCGCCATGACGGGTATGGAGGACGAAGTCCGGACAGACGGCCGCCGACGGCCGCGTAGTACCGCCGCGGCCAACCGGACGGGCCGTGGGGCTACCCTGGTCAATTGCCATGACTAGTACGCCACGCACCTACGACGTCCGCACGTACGGCTGCCAGATGAACGTGCATGACAGCGAGCGCATCTCCGGCCTGATGGAGGATGCCGGCTACGTGCGCGCGGCCGACGGCGACGCCGCGGACGTGGTCGTGTTCAACACGTGCGCGGTACGGGAGAACGCCGACAACCGGCTCTACGGCAACCTGGGCCACCTGCGCCCGACGAAGCTGAAGAACCCGGACATGCAGATCGCCGTCGGCGGCTGCCTGGCCCAGAAGGACCGCGGCGACATCGTCAAGCGCGCGCCCTGGGTCGACGTCGTCTTCGGTACCCACAACATCGGGTCGCTGCCGGCGCTGCTGGCGCGCGCCCGGCACAACCACGAGGCCGAGGTGGAGATCCTCGAGTCGCTCGAGGTGTTCCCGTCCACGCTGCCGGCCCGCCGCGAGTCGTCGTACGCGGGCTGGGTGTCGATCTCGGTGGGCTGCAACAACACCTGCACGTTCTGCATCGTGCCGTCGCTGCGCGGCAAGGAGAAGGACCGCCGGCCGGGCGAGATCCTCGCGGAGGTGGAGGCGCTGACGAAGGAGGGCGTCCTCGAGGTCACGCTGCTGGGCCAGAACGTCAACTCGTACGGCGTCGAGTTCGGCGACCGGCTGGCGTTCGGCAAGCTGCTGCGCGCCTGCGGCGAGGTGGACGGCCTGGAGCGGGTGCGGTTCACCAGCCCACACCCCAAGGACTTCACCGACGACGTGATCGCCGCCATGGCCGAGACGCCCAACGTCTGCCACTCGCTGCACATGCCGCTGCAGTCCGGCTCCGACGCGGTGCTCAAGGCGATGCGCCGCAGCTACCGGTCGGAGAAGTACCTGGGCATCATCGACAAGGTGCGGGCCGCGATGCCCGACGCCGCGATCACCACGGACATCATCGTCGGCTTCCCGGGCGAGACCGAGGCCGACTTCGTGCGCACGCTCGACGTGGTACGCGTGGCGCGGTTCGCCAGCGCGTTCACGTTCCAGTACTCGAAGCGCCCGGGCACCCCGGCCGCGACCATGGACGGCCAGGTGCCGAAGCCGGTCGTGCAGGAGCGCTACGAGCGGCTCGTCGCCACGCTCGAGGACATCTCGTGGGCGGAGAACAAGAAGCTGGTCGGCCGGACCGTGGAGGTCCTGGTGGCGGTCGGCGAGGGTCGCAAGGACGAGCGTACGGGCCGGATGAGCGGCCGGGCTCGGGACGGGCGGCTGGTGCACTTCGCGGTGGGCGAGTCGGCGCCGCGGCCGGGCGACGTAGTGGAGACCGTGGTGACGTACGCGGCCCCGCACCACCTGAACGCGGACGGCGCGCCGCTGCGTCACCGCCGGACCAGGGCCGGGGACGCGTTCGAGGCCGGCCGCACACCGCGTACCGGAGGCGTCGTCCTGGGGTTGCCGACCGTCGGCGTGCCGGCGCCCATGCCGGCCGCCGCGGGCGGCTGCGCGCTCTGAAACGGCGTTGACCGGCGTCCGCGAAGCGGCGCGCAGGAATCGCGGGGACCCCGGGGGTTAGCCGGCCTGCTCGGCCAGGGCCAGGAACTGGCGTTTGGACGCCAAGGCCTGCTCCGCCTCGCGGATACGGCGGGTGTCGCCGGCCGCCCGGGCCCGCTCCAGCCGCTGCTCGGCCTCGGCAACCTGCTCGCGCATCTGTTGCAGCAGCGGATTGTCCTTCGGAGTGGTCTTGCGCCACGCCGAATCCATGGCGAGCCGGACCCGCTCCTCGGCGGCTCGCCAGCGGCGGTCCAGTCCGGCGGCGGCTTCGCGTGGCACCCGCCCGGCATCGTGCCAGGCCGCCTGCGCGTCGCGGAGCTTGTTCTGCGCCCCCCGCGGGTCCGCGTCCACGTCGAGTGACTCCACCTCGGCCAGGATGGCCTGTTTCTTGTCGAGGTTGGTCTGGTAACCGGCGTCGCGGGCCGAGAAGACCTCGCTGCGCCGGGTGAAGAACGCGTCCTGGGCGGCCCGGAAGCGTTCCCACAGGCGCTGTTCCGCCTCTTTGGCCGCGCGCGGCGCGGCCTTCCACTCCGTCATCAGTTCCTTGAGCCGGGTCGCGGTGGCTCCCCAGTCGGTCGACTCGGTGAGGCTCTCGGCCTCCTTGACCAGCTCCTCCTTGGCCGCCTGCGCCTGCTTGCGCTGGCCGTCCAGGGTGGCGAAGTGGGCGCCGCGGCGCCGGGTGAAGCCGTCCCGGGCGGCCGCGAAACGCTTCCACAGCTCGCCGTCGGTCTTCTTGTCGATGCCGCGGATCGTCTTCCACTCGTCGAGGATCTCCTTGAGCCGGTCACCGGCGGACTTCCAGCCGGTGGCCTCGGCGGCGATCTTCTCCGCCTCCTCGACCAGGGCGGTCTTGCGGGCCAGCGCCTCGCCGCGGGCCACCTCGCGGGCCGCCCGCGCCTCGCCGGCCTTTTCGTCGGCGGTCGCGGCCAGCCGGTCGAGCCGGGCGGCGAGCCCGTCGATGTCGCCGACCACGTGCGCCTCGTCGAGGCCGCTGCGCAACCGGCGGATGCTGGCGAGGGAATGGGCGGCGTCGGCGGTGCCACTGCCGAGACGGGTCTCGATCAGATCCACCTCGGTCACCAGGTCGGCGAACCGCCGGGCGAAGTGGGCCAGGCCCTCCTCGGG
>JBKOWB010000097.1:0-3439 GCA_046724195.1 Actinomycetota bacterium | reverse complement strand
GGTCATAGCCGGATAAAAGCCAGAAACCGGGACTTCTGGGGCGTACCGTGCTGTCCTGTCGGCTCCGCGCGGGTCGGCAGGACAGCACCACCGGGCAAGCACGAGGGGTCGGCGAATGGAAAGCATCGGCTTCATGATCTGGGATGCGCCACATTCAGGAAACCCTCGCAGCGACCTCGTCAGCACCGCCTGGAGCGACGGCGAGCTGGTAATGGTCACGCTGTCCCGCTCCCACGACACCGACAAAGAACTCGCAGATGTGAGCATCTTGTCGATGGATCCCGGCATCGGCGGCAACAGTCACAGCGTCAGCGCATTGCTCTCCTTCGCCAAAAGGTTCGCCGTAGCCCGGGGGATCGGTCTTCGCGACGCTACGAAGGCGCTGATAGAACTTGCCGACCAGCCTGGGACTCCGGTGACGTTGACCCTAAATGATTCCCCCGTGACCGCCCGCCGCCACGATGTCCCAGAAACCAGGGACTGGGTCGTCACCGCCGTGGACCTTCCAGTTGCGGTCGCCGGCCTGCGGGAAATCGACCTGCCCGAACTGGAAAGCGCCGACCTCACGCTTTGGGAGAACCCTCTCACCGAGCAGGTCGCTCAGGCGCACGAAGACGCCCTCGACGCAGATGCCTGAACGTGGCTCGCCAGCAAGCACCCCGGCGCGTCCCCCCGGTAATGCGTGGTACCCCTCAACGTCAGCGCCAAGTTCCACCTGCGGACAACTCGCCACCGAACTCGTGTAGGCGGCCTTTGCCATCCCGTCACCCTCGACCCGCCCACCGCGGGAGCGGGCCGCCGCCGGCGGCCGCCGACTCCAATCCCAATCCTCAAGTGTCACGGTTTGCTATGCCGGCCCGGTCCGCCTCTTCCACGCCAGCCGACGGGCGTTGGCACGACCGCCCGGCCACTCCTCGGCCGGGCGGTCATGACGCCCTGGCCGGCGGCGTGAGCGGCCCCTTTCGGGCCGCCTTGATCTGGACAACGGCACGCTGATGATCGAGCAGACAGTCTGGACGAGATGCGCCAGGCAACCGAAGGCTCGATGGGCGGCCGTCGTGAACGCCGTTGCGTCAACAGCCGATCGGATCTTGCGGCCTGTTCCGCTGCTGGTCAGGATGGTGGGCGCGGCAGGTTTCGAACCTGCGACCCCTCGCTTGTAAGGCGAGTGCTCTCCCACTGAGCTACGCGCCCGGCCTCGGCTGCGCCGGAGCCGCCATCCTACCGTGCGACTCGATCAGGGCCATCAAGACCGTAGGGCCGCCAGGGCCTCGCGCCAGCCACGCTGGTCGCGGGACTCGCCCGGGCCGAGCATCTCGGCGAAGCGGATCACGCCGTCGGCGTCGATCAGGAACGTGCCGCGGTTGGCGAAGCCGGCCGTCTCGTTGAACACGCCGTACGCCTGGGCGACAGCGCCGTGCGGGTAGAAGTCGGCCAGCAGCGGGAACTCGAACCCCTCCTGGATCGCCCACACCTTGTGGCTGTACGGCGAGTCGACGCTCACCGTCAGTACCTGCACGTCATCGTTGGCGTAGTCGGGCAGATTGTCGCGGATCCCACTCAGCTCGCCCTGGCACGTGCCAGTGAAGGCGAGCGGGTAGAAGACCAGGAGCACGGCCTTACGACCCCGGAAGTCGGCGAGCCGTACCTCCTGGTTGTTCTGGTCCTTGAGGTTGAAGTCGGGCGCCTGAGCGCCGACCGCAAGCGGCATGGGCTACTTCTTCTTTGCTCCCCGCGGCGAGACCAGCCGGGCTCCGGTCCAGTCCTTGCCGGCGTTCAGCGTCGACGTCTGCTGCAGGCCGGCTGTCGGCGCGGACTCGCTGACCTCGCTCGGCTCGACGTGGCCTTGGCGGCCTGCCTTGGGTGTCAGCAGCCACACCACGCCGTTGTCGGCGAGGGGGCCCAGAGCGTCCGTGAGCAGTTCGAACAGGTCACCGTCGCCGTCGCGGTACCAGAGCAGCACCGCGTCGACCACCTCGTCGGTGTCCTCGTCAACCAACTCGCCAACGCGTTCGGTCAGGGCGTCACGGAGGTCCTCGTCGACGTCGTCGTCGTACCCCATCTCCATGACCACCATGCTCGGCTCGAAGCCGAACCGGTCCGCCAGGCTACGTACGCCGTCGGCCTGACCAGCGGTCGCGCTCACTGTCGCATGCCTCCTTGCCACTTGCCGGATACACCTAGTAGGAAAGCTTGGGGGTAGTCCACACACTTGCCGGCCCGGGCGCAAGTGGCGCACCGAGTGTGTGGCAATTTACCGCGCCAGCAGGGCGTGGGCACCCTGCGTGATGGCATCTTCGGAGACCAGCACCTGTTCCGCGGCCGGACCTAGCGGAACGAACGTGTCAGCCGACGCGATCCGCCGTGCCGCGCCCACGAAGCCGCCGTCCACCAGCGCCGCGAGTATGCCTTCGCCGACGCCGCCGGAGCGCCGGGTCTCGTCGACGATCAGTACCCGGCCGGTCGCCGAGGCCTCCCGGACCAGGTCGGCCGCGGGCAGCGGGCTGAGCCAGCGCAGGTCCACCACGCGGGAGCCGTACCCCTCGGCGGCCAGCTGCGCGGCGACCCGGAGCGACATCCGCAGGCCGTTGCCGAACGTCAGGATGGTCAGATCTTCGGCGGAGCCGACCGGATAGGTCCGTGCGCGGCCGATCGGCACGTGCCCGGCCGACCATTCGGCGGGCGGTCCGTACGGCGCCAGCCACTCGTTATCGCCCTGCTGGTACAGGTCGCGCATGTGGTAGAGCGCGATCGGCTCGAGGAACACGCAGACGCTGCCGTCCACGGCCGCGCTGGCCAGGCAGGACCGCAGCATCGGCGCGGCGTCCGCGGGCCGGGCCGGCACGGCGAGCACTAGCCCTGGGATGTCCCTCAGCACGGCGACCGCGTTGTCGTTGTGGAAGTGACCGCCGAAGCTCTGCTGGTAGGCCAGCCCGGCGACCCGGACCACCATGGGGTTCTTGAACGCGCCGGACGAGAAGAACGACAGCGTGGCCGCCTCGCCGCGCAACTGGTCCTCCGCGTTGTGCAGGTAGGCCAGGTACTGGATCTCCGGGATCGGCAACAAACCGCTCAACCCGGTGCCTAGCGCCAGGCCCAGGATCGTGGTCTCGTCCAGCAGCGTGTCGAAGACGCGTTCGGTCCCGAAGCGGTCCCGCAGGTTCTTGGTGACGCCGTACACGCCGCCCTTGCGGGCCACGTCCTCGCCGAAGATCAGCATGCCGGGATTGGTGAGCATCGCGTCGGTGAGCGTCGCGTTGATCGTCTGGGCCAGGGTGAGCGGGCCGGACTGCTCGGGCAGCTTGCCGTCGAAGGCCTGCAGGCGCTCGCGGGCGCCCGGTCCGGCGGCGCGGGTGGCGACCTCGGTGATCTCGTGGGCGACCCGCAACGGGCGGCGCGGGGCCAGGGGCGCGACGATCTCGGCCACGCCGGCCAGCTT
>JBKOWB010000001.1:0-12921 GCA_046724195.1 Actinomycetota bacterium | reverse complement strand
GAAACGTATATTCCTGCCCGTCGCCGTTCTCCTCGCGTTCATGATCGGACTCGGGCTGCTCGTCACGAAGGTATGGGAGCGGGCGTGGCCGTTCACCGTCGAGGACGCGCTCAATCGCGATCTGGCCGGCGACCGCTCCGGCTTCTGGGACGGCGTCTCCTGGTTCTTCAGCACGCTGGGCAGCACCCCGGTGATCATCGCGGTGACGGCGGTGGTGGCGCTCGTGCTGCGGCTGACACTGCACCGTTGGCGGGAGGCGCTGTTCCTGTGCGCCGCGGTCAGCGCCCAGGCGGTGGTCTTCTTCTTCACAACGCTGGCGATCGACCGGCGCCGGCCGGCCGTGCCGCACCTGGACGAGTCGCCGCCCACGTCCAGCTTCCCGTCGGGCCACACCTCGGCGGCGGTAGCGCTCTACGCGGGCCTGGCCTTGGTGCTCGCCCTGCTGGCCAGGCGTACCTGGGTGAAGGCGGCCTGCTGGCTCCTGGTCCTGGTGCCGATCTCCGTGGCGTTGGCGCGCCTCTATCGGGGCATGCACCATCCGAGCGACGTCGCGGCGTCCTTCCTCAACGGCGCGCTGTGCGTCGTCATCATGGCGCGGGCGGTGCTCGACCGCGGCGTAAGTTGGTCTCGTGCTGTATTGACAGGCACGACAAGGGCCACCCCATCCGGAGATGTTGATGCCAGGACGCACTGATCGCCCGCACCGCGTGGTCATCGTCGGCGCGGGATTCGGTGGGCTGTTCGCCGCCAAGGCGCTGCGCCGGGCCCCGGTGGAGATCACGTTGATCAACAGCACGGCGTACCACCTGTTCCAGCCGCTGCTCTACCAGGTGGCGACCGGCATCCTGTCCGAGGGCGAGGTCGCCCCGCCGATCCGGGAGGTGCTGCGCCGGCATGACAACGTCGATGTACGGCTCGGCACGGTCACCGGCATCGACGTCGACGCACGTACGGTCACCGCGCATGCGCCCGGCCTCGACTACACCGTCGAGTACGACTCGCTGATCGTCGCGGCGGGCGCGTCGCAGTCGTACTTCGGCAACGAACAGTTCGCCGACTTCGCGCCCGGCATGAAGAGCATCGACGACGCCCTCGAGCTGCGGGCCCGGATCTTCGGCGTCTTCGAACTGGCGGACCTGCAGACCGACCCGGAGGCGATCGAGCGCTGGATGACGTTCGTCGTCGTGGGCGCCGGCCCGACCGGGGTGGAGATGGCCGGGCAGATCGCCGAGCTGGCCCACCGGAACCTGCCGGGGCAGTACAAGCACATCGATCCCCGCAAGGCCCGGATCATCCTGGTCGACGCTGTCGACGCGGTGCTCAGCACGTTCGGCGACCACCTGTCCACCCGGGCGTTGCAACGGCTGCACCAGCTCGGCGTCGAGGTCGAGTTGGAGACCAAGGTGGTCGGCGTCGATGCGACCGGTATCGACGTCGAGACCAAGCGTGGGCCGCAGCGCATCGGTTCGATTGCGAAGATCTGGGCCGCCGGCGTGGCCGCTCCGCCGATGGCCGCCAAGCTGGCCGAGGCCGCCGGTGCGCAGACCGATCGGGCCGGCCGCGTCCGCGTCGAGCCGAACTGTTCGGTGCCGGGCCATCCGGAGATCTTCGCCGTCGGCGACATGATGGCCCTCGAGCAGTCTCCCGGCGTTCAGCTCCCCGGGGTCGCCCAGGTCGCGATCCAGAGCGGCCGGCATGCCGCCGACCAGATCAAGCGCCGCCTCGCCGGCAAGGAGACCGGCCAGCCGTTCCGGTACCACGACAAGGGCAGCATCGCGACGATCTCCCGGTTCTCCGCCGTGGCCAGCGTCGGCAGGCTCCGCCTGTCCGGCTTTGCCGGATGGCTCGTCTGGCTCGCCGTGCACCTGTTCTATCTGGTCGGCTTCAAGAACCGGATCACCGCGGTGCTGCACTGGGCGGTCAGCTTCATCGGCCGCGGCCGCTCGGAACGGGTGGCGACGGTGCAGCAGGCATTCGCGCGTATGGCGATGCGCGGGTACGGCGATCCGCTCGATCGCCGCACCCGCGCGGACCGCTGAGCTGAGCCTGCCCGCGGCGGAAAACCGAGTTAAATGCGCTATTCCCGCGCGCCCAGCAGCGCGACCGGGGTGCGCCGCGTGGCTGACCAGGACGTCAGCGCGCTCGTCACGCCGGTGACCACCAACGCCGCCGCCGCGACTCCGATCATCAGCGTCCAGGGCAGGTCGAGTCTCGCGACGCCGGTGACCGCCGCGGTCGTCGCCAGCACCGAGAGGTACGCGGCTGCCGCCGCAACGCCGCCGAGCACCAGCCCCGCGACGGTGACCGTGCCGGACTCGAGCAACGCCGTCCGCACCACTTGACCGCGGGTGAGGCCGGTCACACGCGCCTCGGCGAACTCTCGCCGCCGCGTCGCGGCGCCGATCACCACCGAGTTGATGACGCCGATCAGGGCGTACAAGGCGCCGAGGCCGAGCACCACCAGCATGATCTTGTTGCTGATCGATGTGCGGGCCGTCGCGTCGGCCGCCAGCCAGTCGTCCACACTGGACACCGTGCCCACGGTGGCCAGCGCGGCCGACACCCGCCCGGCGTCCGCGTCTCGGGTCAGCGTCACGAACGACCGCGAGGGCGCGTCTGCGAGCTGAGCCGCGGGCACCAGCCCGGGCGGCAGCAATAGCTCGGCCCCGCCGCTCATCGTGGTCGGTACCCCGGCGACGACCGGCAACGAACCGAGGTCGGCGTCCGGCAGCCGCAACCGCACCGGATGGCCGGCGGCGACGTCGCCGCCGGGACCGGCCGCCACCGCACGGCCGCGCAGCGCGCCGAGCGAACCGCTGCCCGGGTGCGCCCGCGCATACGGTGCCGGGTCGACGACCAGGGCGGTAACGATCCCGGTGTCCGTACTGTCGCCGGTGCCGGTGGTCATGCTGACCGGGATTTCGGTCTCGGTGGACGCCGACGCGACGCCGGGCACCGCGGCCACCCTCGCGCCGACGGGGCCGGCGGCCTCCACCACGAGGTCCGCCGCGGTGGCCCGGCGCTGCTGGGCCATCCCCGCCGCCGCGAACGACATCCCCGCGCCCGCCTGCCCGAGCACCAGTCCGACCAGCACGATCAACGGCGCCGCGACCGAGGCGCTCCGCCGCCTACCGTCCCGCAGGTTGGCCCGCGCCAGCGCGCCGGTCACCCCGCCGAAGCCGGCCGGCAGGACGCGCCCGACCGCCGGTACCAGCAGCGGACCGAACGCGGCGAGGGCCACGGCGGCGCACATCGGCACGTTCATCGCCATCGCCGGACCGCCCGCGGCGCCGCCGTGCGGCGACAGGATGATCAGGGCCAGCGCGCCGCCGACGAAGAGCAGCCCGGCGATCCAGCGGCCGGCCGTCATAACCCGGGCGGCCTCGCCGGAGTCCCGCAACGCCTCCAGGGGGCGCACGCGGGCGGCCCGCCGCGCGGCGACCAGCACGCCGGCCACCGCCAGCACGACGCCGATGCCGGCGGACACGCCGATGATCCATGCACGCCACTGGCCGGTGAAGCCGGCCGGCGCCAAGCCCATCGTCCGCATCAGCCAGGACTGCACCGCCATCACGCCCAGCCCGGCGGGAATCCCGATGGCCGCGCCGAGCCCGCCGAGCAGCACCGCCTCGCCGAGGAGTAACCGGCGGAGCTGGCCGCGGCTGCCGCCGACGAGCCGGAGCAGCGCAAGGTCGCGGCGGCGCTGCGCGACGGTGAACGCGAACGTCGAGCTGATGACGAACACCGCCAGGAATGTCGCGATGCCGAGGACCAGCCCCAGCATGGCCGCCGACGCTTCAGCGTTCTCGGCGAACCGCATCCGCTCGGTGGCGGACATCCCCGGCGGGGCGTCGAGGGTTGCCGCGGAGATCAGCAGCAGCAGCGACGACTGCACCAGCGCCACGCCCAGGCACACGGACAGGACGGCACCCACGAAGAGCGTCCAGCGTTCGGCCAGCCCGGCCCCGCTCATCCGCAGCATGTCAGCGCTCCCATGCCGCGAGCCGGTCCGCAACCTCGCGCGCGTCCCCGCCGGACAGCCGATCGACGACCCGGCCGTCCCGCAGGAAGACCATCGCGTCGGCCCGCGCCGCGGCGCCGGGGTCGTGCGTGACCATCACGATGCTCTGCCCGCCGTCGGCCATCGCGCGCATCAGATCCAGCACGGTACGGGCGGCCGTCGAGTCCAGCGCTCCGGTCGGCTCGTCGGCGAACAGCACCTCGGGCCGGGTCACCATGGCCCGGGCGATCGCCACCCGCTGCTGTTGGCCGCCGGACATCTCCCGTGGCCGGTGGCGGGCGCGGTCGGCCAGCCCGACGGAGGCCAGCACGGCCCGGACCTCCGCCCGGGTGGGACGCCGGCCGGCCAGTCGCAGCGGCAGCGCCACGTTCTGCTCGGCGGTCAGCGACCCGATGAGGTTGAAGCTCTGGAACACGAAGCCGATCCGGCTGCGGCGCAGCGCGGTGAGTTCCCGGTCGGCGGCGTTGGTGATGTCGGTGTCGCCGAGCAGCACGCGGCCCGTGTCCACCCGTTCCAGCCCGGCGGCGCAGTGCAACAGTGTCGACTTGCCCGAGCCGGACGGTCCCATCACCGCCGTCCAGGCGCCGCGAGGCAGGTCGAGGTCTACGTTGTCGACGGCCCGCACCGCGGCGACGCCCCGGCCGTAGACCCGGCTGACACCGCGTAGCGAAACCGCGGCGGAGGTCCTTGTCGATGTCGTCGTGATGGTCATGAATCGACGCTATGGCGGCGCGCGGTCGAAGTCGCTGCCGCTCACACCCCGATTCGGGGTAGGGATACCCCTACTACTACATTCATGCCGTTCGATCACCGGCATTCGGAGGGCTCGATGGCATCTCGGCGGCATCTGCTGCAGTTGGGCACTACGGCGGGGGTGGGGCTCACGGTCGGCTCGGTGCTTCCGGCGCCCGCGTCGGCCGGTCGGCCCGGCGGGTCGACGGCGCTGCGCCCGCCGGCGGTGCCACTCGCCGTACGGTCGCCGTACCTGAGCGCCTGGCTCGCCGCCGACAACCTACCCGGCGCCTGGCCCACGTTCTGGACCGGCCGGATCACCGCCATGACCGGCCTGGCCACCATCGACGGCGAGCCCTTCCTGTTCATGGGATCGCCGTCCGCGCCGGGCCCCTATCCGTTCGCCACCATGCGGCAGACCTCCCTCACAACGACCGCCACCAAGTCGGAGTTCGTGCTGGAGCAGGCCGGCGTCGAACTGACCGTGACGTTCCTGTCGCCGGTGTCGCCCGGCGACCTGAGGCGCCAGTCCCAGCCGCTCAGCTACATCACCGCCTCCGCGCGCAGCATCGACGGCCAGACCCACCGGCTGTCCGTCTACGTCGACATCTCGGGGGAGTGGGCGTCCGGCGACGCCGGCCACATGATCACCTGGGACCAGCGCAGCGACGCGGGCATCCTCAGCCTCAGCTACGAGCAGACAGCGCCACGGCAGCTCGGCGAGAACGCCGACACCGCCGAATGGGGCACCATCGTGCTGTCCAGCCCGGCACGGTCCGGCCTGACCTGGCAAATCGGCCCGGACGGCGACGTGCGCCGGCAGGTCGCCACGCACGGCGCCCTTGCCAACACGGTCGACGGCGACAAGCCCCGGCGGATCAACGACCGCTGGCCGGTCTTCGCCGTCAACCTGGATATGGGTACGGTCGGGCGCCACGCAAGCGCCCCGTTCGTGCTGAGCATCGGCCACGTGCGCGAGCCAGCCGTCAGCTACCTCGGCGAACAGCTTCCTCCATTGTGGAAGAGCTACTGGACGGCATGGCCGGCGATGGTCGCGGCGTTCCACGCCGACTACGCCGGCGCAGTCGCCCGCTGCGCGAGGCTGGACGCGAAGATCCGGCGCGATGCGACCCAGGCCGCGGGCGAGCAGTACGCGGCGTTGTGCGCGCTGGCCTTCCGGCAGGCGTACGCCGCCACGGAGCTGGTCAGCCGCGACGGCAAGCCGTGGGCGTTCCTCAAGGAGATCTCCAGCAACGGCAACATGCAGACGGTCGACGTGACCTATCCCGCGATGCCGGTCTTCCTCTACGCCGACCCGGAGTATCTGGCGCTGATCCTCGCGCCCGTCCTGGATTACGTGGAACACCACGGCTACCCGCACGTGTTCGCCCCGCACGACCTCGGCACGCACTACCCGAACGCCGACGGGCACCTCTCCGGCACCGGCGAAGAGGACATGCCGGTCGAGGAGTCGGCGAACATGCTGATCATGGTCGCCGCATACCTTGCGCGGATTCCAGCCGGCGCGCGTTCGGCGTACGCGAAGGCGCACTATCCCATCCTCAAGCAGTGGGCCGACTACCTGGTCACCGCTGCGCTCGACCCGGACCTGCAGAACCAGACCGACGACTTCACCGGCTTCATCGCGCACAGTGTCAACCTCGCTCTCAAGGGCATCGTCGGCATCGGCGCGATGAGCCGGATCGCCACCGCGGCCGGCAAGCCCGACGACGCGAACTCGTACCTGTCGACAGCGCAGAGCTACATCGGCCAGTGGCAGCAGAAGGCCACCGACGCGTCGGGCGAGCACCTCAAGCTCGCGTACGACCAGGACGGCACGTGGAGCCTGAAGTACAACGGGTACGCCGACCGCTTGCTCGGGCTGGGGCTGGTGCCGGCATCGGTCGTCGCCAAGGAGGCCGCCTGGTATCTGTCCCGGGCCGCGACGGACGGTGTTCCGCTGGACATCAGGCACACCTATACCAAGGCGGACTGGGAGATGTGGACCGCGGCGTGGCTCAAGGACCACGCCGAGATCCGCGACCTGCTGATCTCCGGCCTTTACACCTTCGCGGACACGACCGCTCAACGCGTCCCGATCACCGACTGGTACGACTCGGTGACCAACCGCCAGAACGGTTTCCAGGCGCGCCCGGTGGTCGGCGGCTTCTTCGCCCTGCTCACGGTGTGACCTAGGCTCCGCAGCGGCGCGGAATGAGATCGCCGCTGAGAGCAGGGCCGGTCACGGCCCTGCTCTCCAGCCACGACGCCGCGTGGGTCAGGCGGGCACCAGCTCGGGAACCTCGATCGGGCTAACGGCCGCTGCGGTCCGGCGGCCCGGCAGGAAGATCGCGGCGAGGATGGCGCCGGCCAGCGCGGTCCATCCGGCAACGGCGAAGCCGCTGGTCATCGCGGTGGTGAAGCTGTCGTGGGCGACCTCGACGACCCGTCCGGCCAAGCCGCCGGCCTGTGCGGCGGTGGCGTTCGCGGCCGCGATCGACGGCCGTGCCGCCTGCAACAGGCCCGTGGGCAGTGCGCTGGCGTCGATGGCCTGGCGGAACGAGGCGGAGACGACGCTGCCGATCACCGCGACGCCGAGGCTGCCGCCGAGTTCCTGGACCGTATCGTTGACCGCGCTGCCGACGCCCGCTCGTTCGGGCGGCAGCACCGACATGATGGACTCGCTCGCCGGCGCCATGACCAGGCCCATGCCGGCACCCATGATCGCCACGTCGACGGCGATGATCGCGTAGTCGGTGGTGGTGGTGCTGCCGGTCAGCAGTAGCAGGCCGGTGCCCATTCCGATCAGGCCGGCCGGCACCACGACGCGGGCGCCGAAACGCCGCACCAGCAGCGTGCTGACCGGCGCGGTGACCATCACGGCGGCAGCGAACGGAAGGGCTCGCAAACCGGCGGAGAGGGGCGAGTATTCGCGGACCAACTGCAGGTACTGCGTCAGGGCGAACAGCGAGCCGAACAGCGCGAAGAAGGTCATCGCGATGGCGCCGGTGCCCGCCGAGAACGCGCGGTGGCGGAAGACGCGTACGTCGATGAGCGGGTGCGGGATTCGCAACTCGCGGAGGACGAACGCGGCGAACACCACCATGCCGGCCAGCGCCTCGACGAGCGTCACGGGGGAGGTCCAGCCGCGGTCCGGTCCTTCGATGACGGCGTCGACGATCGCGGTCAGGGCGATCGCGGACAGCGCCGCGCCGATCAGGTCGAGCCGCGCGCCGGTCCGGCGGCCGGGCAGGTCGGGAATCAAGAACACCACGGCGAGCAGCGCGATCACGACGAGTGGCACGTTGATCCAGAAGACCGAGCCCCAGTAGAAGTGCGTCAACAGCAGGCCACCCAGCGTGGGTCCGGCCACGATGCCGATGCCCGTCACGGCCGACCAGGCGCCGATAGCGCCGGCCCGCTCGCGGGCGGGGAAGACCGCGGTCAGGATGGACAGCGTGGCGGGCATGACGAACGCCCCGCCGATGCCCATCACCGCGCGGGCGGCGATGAGAGTGGTGGCGTCGCCGGCCAGGGCCGCCGCGACGGATCCGGCCGCGAAGACACCGAGGCCGAGTAGCAGCGCGCGGCGCCGCCCGTACCGGTCGCCGAGCGCGCCGGCCACGATGAGCAGGGCCGCGAACGTCAGCGTGTACGCGTCGGTGATCCACTGCAGGTCCGTCGTGGACGCCCGCAGCTCGCGGGCGAGCGTGGGCAGCGCAGTGTTCAGGATCGTGTTGTCGATGACCACGATCAGCAGCGACAGGCACAGGACGGCCAGGATCTGCCGGCGCCGCGGGTGCCCCTCGGTCTGGTTGATTGCCATGGCGGTCCTCCGAAATCGGCTAACGCATGTTTGCTTACAGCCGTAAGGTTTACTCCATAAGGCAACGGTTGTAAAGTGATGTGCGTGACAGAGATGGCAACACGCGCACGGAACCGTCGTGGTGAGGGCGCCAGGCTGCGGGACGAGATCCTCACCGCGGCGACGCGACTGCTCGAGGAGACCGGCAGCGAGGAGGCCGTGACCCTGCGGGCGGTGGCCCGCGGCGTCGGCATCTCGGCGCCGTCGATCTACGCCCACTTCGCCGACCGGTCGGCGATCGTCGAAGCCGTCGTCGACCAGGCCTTCACCGACTTCACCACGGCCATCGTGGCCGGAGTGGATAAGGCGTCAGATCCGGTCGACCGGCTGCGGGGTGGTTGTGCCGCCTACCTGGACTTCGCCGAGCGGCACCGGAATCGGTACCGGCTGCTCTTCGAGCGGCGGGACCTGATCCCCGGCGGGCAGATGACCCAGGTGCAGCGGGACAGCTTCGCGATCCTCGTGGCGGCGCTGCAGACCTGCATCGACGCGGGCCGGTCGACCAGCCGCGACGCGTTCGGCGACGCCTGCGCCATGTGGACGGCCCTGCACGGCTACGCCACCCTGCACGTCGGTCTGCCCGGATTCCCCTGGCCGCCGGAGCCGGACATGCTCGACCGCATCGTGTACGGCCTGGGCCGCATCAGCCCGCGCTAGCCGCCCACGGTGGGGTGCCGGCGCCGGAGAGCCGGACGCCGCCCCAGGGATCCGGCTCGCCAAGCCGGGCCGTCACGACGAGTCCGCCGGGGATGCGCACAGCGCCTTCCCGGACGCCGGACCGCACCTGCGCGAGAAGCGTGCCGTTCGGACCCGTCCGTCCGGCCCAGCGGTAGCGCCCCTCGACCGGCTCGAACCGGGCGGACAGCCGCACGTCGGCCGCGACCTGCAAGTCGCCGAGGAGGATCGTCGCGACACCGCGGTACTCCTCGGGGAAGCCCGTCATCGGTTCATCCCCGCTAGGCCGCCCGGCACGTCGGCGGCGGCCCGGACACCCGAGACCCCGTCCCAGAGCAAGGTGGTCAGGTAGTCGGTGAGCGCGGAGCGGCTGATCGGCTGCTGGTGTCGCAACCACCAGTCGCCGACGGTCTGCACGTAGCCGACGATTCCGTACGCCCACGGCAGCGCCGCGCCCGAGTCGAGGCCACGGGCGCGGAGCCGGTCGCCGAGGATGCGGGCCAGCCCGCTCGCGACCGTGTCCACCACGTCGGCGACCACGTCGCGCTGCCGCGCGATGCCGGGCTGGTGCACTACGAACCGGTACAGGTGCGGGTCGCCCTCGATATGCGCGAGATACGCGTCGATGGCGGCGGCGATGACGTCGCGCTCCTCGCGTACCGCCGCGACCGCGGGCTCGATCGCGGTGATCGCCAGCACGGCGGCCTCCTGACCGACGGCCTGCCACAGCTGCGACTTGTCGGCGAAGTAGCGGTACAACACCGGCTTGCTCACCCCCGCGTGGGCGGCGATGGCCTCCATACCCACGTCCGGCCCAAGCTCCCGGATCGCCTCGATCGCGGCGACGGTCAGCTGCGCTCGGCGTTGCTGGCGGTGGTGGGCCCAGCGCCCGCGGCGGCCGTCCGCACCGTTGACGCCCTTAGCGACGGAGTTCATAGTACGAGAAGTAACTGTTACTTCGGGTTACGTCAACCCCCGGGGGTTCCCATGTCCGACCGTGAACTCACCGCAGCCCGGTTGCTCAGCTCGTCCGCGGAGCATTCCTACGATCCCGAGGTGGAGATCGACTGGGACGCACCGCTGAGTCCGGATCACTACTTCGTTCCACCGCATCGGTGCAGCCTCTACGGGACGCCGCTGTGGGACCGGCTCACCGAGCCGCAGCGGATCACGCTCACCCGCCACGAGGCGGCCAGCACCGCGGGGCGCGGTGTCTGGTTCGAGACGATCCTCATGCAATTGCTGGTCCGCGACTACTACGGCCAGGACCCCACGACGGCCCACGCCCAGTACGCGCTGACCGAGGTCGCGGACGAGTGCCGCCACTCGGTGATGTTCGGCCGGATGATCGACAAGCTGGACTGCCCGGTCTACCGCGTCGGCCCGTTCGACGACACGCTCGGCCGCTGGCTCGCCGTCACCGCGAGCGGTCCGCGGATGTTCGCTGCGATCCTCATCGCCGAAGAGGTCCTCGATGCGCTGCAGCGGGAGGCGTCGGCCGACGAGTCGGTGCAGCCGCTGGTCCGGATGGTGTCGCGCATCCACGTCGTCGAGGAAGCGCGGCACGTCCGGTACGCCCGCGCGGAGCTGGCCCGCCAGGTGCGCGCGGCGAGCCCACGCCGGCTGGCGTTCGACCGCCTGGTCATCGCCCGGGCGGCCTACCTGACCGGCACCGGGCTGGTCCATCCCGACGTCTACCGGTCGGTCGGCATCGACCCGGCGCAGGGCCGCCGGGCCGCCCGCGCCAACCCGCACCACCGTGAGACGCTGCGGTGGGCCGGGCAGCGTGTGGTCGCCTACCTCGAGGACCTCGACCTGATCGGCGGTCCCGGCACGGCCTTATGGCGGCGCTCAGGCCTGAGATGAGTCGTGCCGCAGGCCCGCGACCCTGACCTTGAAGCTCAGCGCGGGTCCCGGCACCGGCGCCGTCTTCGTCGCCAGCTGGTATCCGGGCGGATCCAGCCGCAGGTCCAGGCGGTGGAACAGCCGCGCCATCGAGACCAGCATTTGTACGTCGGCGAGAGTCTTGCCGAGGCAGGTGTGCTGCCCGCGCCCGTACGGCGAGTACGCGCCCGGCTGTAAGTGCTCGGCGCGCGGCTTCGCGTACCGGTCGATGTCGAACGTGTCGGGCGACGGGTAGTACTCCGGCTGGAAGTGCGGGACGCTCGTGGCCACGTACACGGTCTCGCCGGCCTTGATAGGGTGCCCGGCGAATGCGAAATCGCGCGTGGCCGTGCGCATCTGGGCCACCGCGATCGGGTACATCCGCATGGTCTCCATGAGCGCGTACCGCACCGACGGCAGCCGGCCGAGGTCCTTCTCATCGATGGCACCGTCCGCGAACACCGCGTCCGCCTCCGCGGTGATCCGCGCGAGCACCTCGGGATGTTTGAGGACCGCGTAGACGAACGACGCGGTGGTGTTGGCCACGGTGTCGAGGCCCGCGATGTACGGGCCGGTCAGCACCATCGGGAGGTCGTCGGCCGGCATTGCGTGCGGGTTCTCCGCGTGCGCGCGCATGATGTCGTCGACCAGCATCGCTTCACCGCCGCCGGCCCGGGCACGGTGCGCGGCCGCGATGGACTCGCCCAACTCGAACACGCGCGCCCTGGCCCGACGGTACCTGGGGTTCTTGAGCAGGATCTTCGGACGCTGCCGGGTCACCAGCACGTTGAGCATGTACAGCGTGGCGGTGCGGACGTCGTGGACGTACTCCGGCCGGGCCGCTCCGGTGAGGATCTCGCCGAGCTGGTCGGTCACCATGTACTGCATCGCCCGGACCACCGGCACCCGAGCGCCTGGCGCCCAGTCCCGGCCGATGGCGCGATCGGTGATGGCGACCAGTTCGTCCAGCCGTCCCTTGAGCGCCTCGCGCGAGTACCCGCGGCGCATGATCTCCCGCAGCTCCTTGTGCGAGGTGCCGTCCTCGCCGGTGATGTTGCGAGTGGCACCGTACTCATCGACCAGACCCTGCCAGAACTCTTTGGAACGCAGGCTGTCGCGGCCCTCCTGGGTGCCCAGGAAGTTGGCGGCCTCGACACCGGCGATGACCGGGTAGGTCTTGTTCATGACGCGAATCCGGAACACCGGGCCGTGCTCGCGGTAGCACCGCACGAAGAACGCCGCCGGATCCTGCGCCATGCTCAGAGCACTGCCGACGAGCGGCATCCCGCGCACAACGGTCATGTCTGCCGATGGTATCGAACGCCGTCGCTTCCTGTCGGGCGCCGCCGTCCGGCTCGGTCGGGCTAGTTGCCGACGAAGCTGTAGTTGTCGGTGGTGACCTGGCCCACGCTGTCGAGGGTCAGCCCGAAGGTGACCGCGCGGGTGCCGTCCGGTACGGGCGGGGAGGTCCAGGTCGCGGTGGTGTAGGCGGCCGAGGCGGGGAAGGTCGGGCTCTGCGTCCACCAGGCCCAGTTCCCGGCGGCGTCCTGCCGGTAGAGGGTGAAGAAGGTGCTGGCGTCGGACTTGTACGACACGCCGAGGATGTAGGTGCTGCCCACGGTGACCAGCGGGGCGCAGTTGCCGCTGTCCCAGGACGGGATCAGCTTGGCGTCGCCGTCGGTGCGGCTGGTCAGCTCGAGCTTCTGCGCGTAGGTGCCGTCGGCGGCGTCGGTGACCCGGGTCC
>JBKOWB010000353.1:0-4410 GCA_046724195.1 Actinomycetota bacterium | reverse complement strand
TGACCCGGGTGTCCGGCATCGGCGCCGGCCTGGCCGAGAACATCGTGCTGCACCGCGACGCCAACGGGCCGTTCCGGAACCGGTCGGCGCTGAAGCGGGTGGCGCGGCTGGGGCCGAAGGCCTTCGAGCAGTGTGCGGGCTTCTTGCGCATCCCGGACGGCGACGACCCGCTGGACGCGTCCGCGGTGCACCCGGAGTCGTATCCGGTGGTCCGGCGGATCCTGTCCACGGCGGGTACGGACGTCCGCGGGCTCATCGGCAACGCGTCGATGCTGCGCGGGCTCCAGCCGTCGCTGTTCGTCACCGACACCGTCGGCCTGCCCACGGTCACGGACATCCTTAGGGAATTGGAGAAACCTGGGAGAGACCCACGCCCAGCGTTCACTACCGCGACTTTCGCCGAAGGCGTGGAAAAGATCGCCGACCTGCGGCCCGGCATGATCCTGGAAGGAGTGGTGACGAACGTCGCGGCGTTCGGCGCGTTCGTCGACGTCGGGGTGCACCAGGACGGTCTCGTGCACGTGTCGGCGCTGTCCGACACGTTCGTGAAGGACCCCCGCGAGGTGGTCAGGTCGGGCGACGTGGTACGGGTGCGCGTGGTGGAGGTGGACGAGGCCCGCAAGCGCATCTCCCTGACCTTGCGGCTCGAGGACTCCCCGCGCCGGGACGGTGACCGCTCTCGGAAGGGCGACGAACCGCGCCAGGGCCGCGAGCCGCGCCAAGGCGATAGCCGGCGGTCCGGCGGCCGCGGTCAGGGCTCGCCGGGCGTCGGTTCCCCGGGCGGGGCCATGGCCGATGCGCTGCGCCGGGCGGGTCTCGCGAAGGACTAGGGCCGCCCGGCTCGCCGCGAGTGGCTAGGATCCGTTCAGGCATGGGGAAGGGTGGGCGCCGATATGGACGGACCACAGTTTCACGTCGACATCCCCAAAGTGGAGGAAGCGGCGAACGGCATCGCCGAGAGCGTGGCCGATCAGCACGATTTCCGGTTGAAGCGGCTACCCGGCCCGGCCGAGATGTACGGCGACGCCGACCTGCACGGCGCGCTGACCGACTACTGTGACCGGTGGAGCGATGGCCTCGACATCCTCACCGAGGACGCCCGCGCGATCAGCGATGCGCTGACCCGGGTCGCGCGGGCCTACCGGGCGACGGACGAAGTGGCGGCGAAGAGGATGGCCACCGATCCGGCGGCGGGCGTGGTCGATGGCTGAGCTGGGTGAGACCCAGGACGCCCGCGCGCTCGTACCGGGTGATCCCGACGCCATCGCGGAGAACGCCGCCGTGCTGCGAACCCGTGCCAAGGCGGCGGGCGACGCCGGGGACGGCCTGCGCTCGATCGACACCGGATCGTGGTCGGGCGCCGCCGCTCAACGCTTCCACGAGAAGTTCAGCTACGAGCCGGGCAAATGGTTCACCGCCGCCGACGCCATGCAGGCCGGTGCCGGCGCGCTCGACGACTACGTCGCCACGCTCCGATGGGCGCAAGGCCAGGCGGCGGAAGCCATCCGGCTGTGGTACCAGGGCGAGGCCGCAACCCGGGCGGCCCACGCCGCGTACGGGTCGGCGGCCCGGCAGGCCGGAGCCGAGCGGCAGAGCGTCCCGCCGTTCAGTGACCCCGGCGAAGCCGACCGGTCGCAGGCGCAGACCGTGCTCGCCACCGCCCGTACCCAAGTGGATTCGGCCGGCCGGACGGCAGCCGGGACGTTGCGCGACAAGGCCTCGCTGGCGCCGGAGAAATCCAGCTGGCTCGACGACGTGGGCGACTTCGTGCACGACCTCGGCGGCCACGTCGTCAACGGGTTCGCGTCGGTCGGCAACGCGATGATCCACCACCCGGGCTCAGTCGCGCTCGCCGCCGCCGGCATCGGGCTGGCCGCGATCAGCGCCGGCGGCGAGGGACTCGGCGTCGCGCTCGACGCCACCGGCGTGGGCGCGGTGGCCGGCGTGCCGCTCAACGTGGTGTCCGCCGCCGGCATCGCCGCGGGCGCCGGAATCACCACGGCGGCCATGGCCAACATCGCCTCGCACGCCGGCGGCGACGACCACGTCTCCCCGGTCGACACCGAGGGCGGTTCTGGTTCCGAGGGTGCGGCCGACTCGACGGCCAACAACCCGGCCGGCGTGAAACCGGGCTGGTCGTCGCGCACGGCGGACAACGGAAAGGGCACCGTCTATCAGAAGCCCGGGTCCTCCGGCAACGCTGATATGGTGCGCGTCATGGAGCCCACCGCCCAATATCCGAACGGCTACGTCCGGTACTACAACGAGCACGGGCAACCGATCGGGTTGGACGGAAAGCCGGGCCCGAATTCGGCGACGCACATCCCGAAGAACGCAGACGGAACCTATCCGGTACCGCAGGGCTGGTAACCATGGATCTGGGCTTCGCCGGCCAGAAGGTCGTCGCCGAGGAGTTCGGTTACACGGTGGGCATCGACCTCACCGGCGGCTACGAGGTACGCATCGAGACCGGCTTCCTGCTGCGGGCCCACGACGGTGACCACCACATCGTGCCGGGCGAGGACGACGGGGACGCAGCCCTGCTCGGCGAGCTGACCGGGCAGGTGGTGACCATGTGCACCGCCGACGACGCGGGCGCCCTGCGGGTGGACTTCGACAGCGGCGCCCGCCTGCTCGTCGAGGCGGATCCGGCGTACGAGGCGTGGACGGTGGCCGGGCCGGGCGGGTTGAAGGTCGTCTGCCTGCCCGGCGGGGAGCTCTCCATCTGGTCTCCGCAGCCGTGACAGGCGAGCGCCCTGGTCGGGACGGCTACGGCAGGGCCCGGATGGTGATGTGGTCGAACGCGACCGCGTACGGCGGGGTGTGGTCCGGGGCCGCGGGCTCGGTGAAGATGCCGAGCACCACCCGGCCACCGGTTATGTCCTTGTCGGTCAGCGGCACGGTGCCGACCGGCGCGTCGTCACGCAGCACCTCGACCGTGTCGCCCAGCACGTTCAGCGTGATCTTCGTCGGTGGGCCGCCGACGTCGATCGGGTCGTCGAGCGGGAACGTGCGGTAGACCTCCGCGTCAGCGTCCTTGTGCGTGCCGACCAGGAACCTGTTCTCGCAGACCCGAAGTTGGTAGCCGAGGTAGGGCCGGAACCGGAACCAGATCCCCGCGCAGCTGCCTTTGGTGAGTAGCCGGACGTTCACGTCGGTCCGTAGGCGGTCCGGCTCGGCGTCCTGCGGGCCGCGGCAGCGGAACGAGCCCGCGCTGTTGCGCCGTACCACCAGCCCGCCGTCGAACGAGCAGCTAGCCTGCTCCTTCGCGTCCGCCGACTCCTGCCAGAGCCAGGTGCGGTCCAATGCGTCGCTGACCAGCAGTTTCGGGTCCGTGTCGGAGGCTGCGACGGTGGGTGGGCCGGCGCTGTTGTTGGCGGATCCGCCGCGCCACACCTGCGACGACACGACCAGCGCGGCGGCGGCCAGCACCGCGAGAAGCACGAGCGCGGCGACGACCGGCGCCGGCCACCGCCTCCGGCGCGGCGCCGGGACCGGTGGTGCCGGCGTCGCGGTCACGCTCCGTGTCGCGTCCGTGGCGTCGACGTACTCGGCCAGCTCCGGCGGCACGGCAACCGCGGTCAGTTGGCGGTTGGCGTCGTACCCGGTCGCGGCCTGTGCCTCCTGCGCCGCGGCCCGCAGCCCGGGCTGGTGTGCCAGCGCCGCCGCGGACGCGGCGGTCCGCTGCGGCCCGGTGACCAGCAGGTCGAGCAGCTGGCGGGCGGTGGGCCGGTTGGCCGGATCCTTCTCGAGCGCGTACCCGACGAGGTCACGCAGCGATCCCGTGAGCCCGGACAGGTCGGGCGGCTGGGTGAGGATGCGGGCCGCTGTGGCGGTCGGCGAGTCGGCGACGAACGGCGTCCGCCCGGTGCCGGCGAACGCGACCACACCGCCCCACGCGAAGATGTCCGCGGCGGGGGTCAGCGACGCGCCGGGCTGCGACCCGAACCGCTCCGGCGCCATGTACGCGACCGTCCCCACCATCTGGTCCGTGCCCGTGTGCGCGCTCGTCGCCTCCAGAGCCCGGGCGATGCCGAAGTCGATGACCTTCGGACTGCCCGGCGCGAGCAGGACGTTGCGCGGCTTGAGATCGCGGTGGATCACGCCGGCGCCGTGGATCGCGGTCAGCGCCGTGGCGACGCCGATGGCCACGCCGTGCAGGTTGGACGCCGTGAGCGGTCCGCGCTCCTGCACCACATCGGCGAGGCTGGGCCCGTCGACGTACTCGACCACCAGGTACGGCGGCTCGTGGTCGGGGTCGGCGTCGAGGACCTCGGCCGTGCAGAACGGCGGCACCTGCCGTACCCGGTTCACCTCGCTGCGGAACCGCCGCCGGAACTCGTCGTCGGGTGCCAGGTCGGCACGCACCATCTTGACCGCGACCAGCACGCCGACCGGGTTCCGCGCCAG
>JBKOWB010000048.1:0-2713 GCA_046724195.1 Actinomycetota bacterium | reverse complement strand
AGCCGGATCGCCGTCATGGTCGCCTCGGTGCCGGAATTGACCAGGCGTACCTGCTCGACCGGGGTACGCCCGACGATCTCCTCGGCGAGCTCGACCTCGCCTTCGGTGGGCGTACCGAAACTGGTGCCCGCCAATGCCGCGGCCTGGACGGCCGCGACGATCTCGGGATGCGCATGGCCGTGGATCAACGGGCCCCACGAGCAGACCAGGTCGACATAACGGCGGCCGTCCGCGTCGAACAGCCACGGCCCCGCGCCGCGCGTCATGAATCGCGGCGTACCGCCGACGGCGCGGAACGCACGCACGGGTGAGTTCACCCCGCCCGGCACGATGGCGCGAGCGCGGTCGAAGAGGGCCTGGGAAGCCGGGGCCTCTTCCGGATACGGGCCCTGGGCGAAGTCTGTGGTGGTCACAACGAACCCATTCTGGCAGCGGGGCCTGAGCAGGGTCGCCCGGGGCCTGACTTGATCGTCTCCCAACAGGACCGGCGGAGCCGCTCGCGATAGGCTGACCAAGTGGAGCGACCGGAGCTGTCCATCGCGGTTCATAACGCCCCCGGCCAGGTCGTCTTCCACCTTGCCGGGGAAATCGACGTGCTCACGGTGACCAAACTCTCCACGATGGTAAACGAGATCCTCGTCGACCCGCCGCCCCGCATCGTGCTCGACATGGCCGGCGTGACGTTCTGTGACTCGCAGGGCCTCGGCACGCTTGTCGTCCTCAGCCGGAAGGCCCAGCACGCCCAATCGGTGCTGGCGTTGGCCAACGTCGGCGACTTCCTGCTCCGGGTTCTGGACATCACGGGCCTGCGCAGTGCGCTGATGATCAGTAGTGGCACCTGATATCGGGTGAGCCGGCGCACGTTGCGTTGACGCCGGTGTCAAGGCATACCGTCGGTTCCATGCTGATCGGGGAGCTTGCGGAGCGGGCCGGTACGAGCACGCGCGCGCTGCGGTACTACGAGCAGCACGGCCTGGTCCGGGCCCGGCGTGACCCGCACGGCTACCGCCGGTACGACGAGTCGGAACTGCGGGTCGTACGGGAGATCCGGACCTTGCTGGCGGCCGGATTCGCCCTTGACGACATCCGGCCGTTCGTCGCGTGCCTCCGGGCCGGGAACGCGTCCGGCCATGTCTGCCCCGACTCCGTGGCGGTGCTCCGGCGCAGGCTCGGCGAGGTGGACTTGTACCTGAACGAGCTCACCGACGTGCGGGAGCGGCTGCGCGAGCAGCTCGCCGAAGCGATCCAGCAGCGGGAGGAACAATGCACGAAGATTCGCTGATCACGGTCACCGACGACACGTTCGCCGACGTGGTGCTGGCCAGCAGTCTCCCGGTCGTCGTCGACTTCTGGGCGCAGTGGTGCCCGCCGTGCCGGCCGATCGGCCAGATCCTCGCCGAGCTGGCCGGCGAATTCCACGGGGAGCTGGTGGTGGCGAAGCTGAACACCGACGAAAACCCGGAGACCACCCGGACATACCGGGTGATGTCCCTGCCGACGCTGCTGTTCTTCCACCAGGGCACGGTCGTCCGTTCCATCGTCGGCGCTCGCCCGAAGGCCTACCTGCGCGAGGCGCTCGCCGACGCGGTCGCCCCGTACGCCAACCGTTGACTAACCCCAGCGGGCCTTGTCCAGCAGTTCGAGTGCCTCCGAGGCGGCGTGCTCGCCGTTACCACGCAAGACCCGGGCCGCCTCGTCGACCGTCTCGGTCAACCGCTGCCATTGAGCGTCGCGCTCACGGGTCGCTTCCGCCTGGGCCTTGAGCTGCTGAGTCTTCGTCCACAGCTCGACGAAGATCGACACCTTGGCGCGCAGCACCCACGGGTCGAAGGGCTTGGTGAGGTAGTCGACCGCGCCCACCGCGTACCCGCGCAGGGCTAGTTGGGCGTCGCGGTCGGCGGCGGTCAGGAACAGGATCGGCACGTGGCGCGTGCGTTCGCGCCGCTTGATGTGGCTCGCCGTCTCGAAGCCGTCCATGTTCGGCATCTGCGCGTCCAGCAAGATCACCGCGAAGTCGTCCACCAGCAGTTGCTTGAGCGCGGCCTCACCGCTCTCCACCGCGACCGCCTGCACCGGCAAGCCCTGGAGGATGGCCTCCAGGGCAAGCAGGTTGTCCTTCCGGTCGTCGACCAGCAGCGCCTTGGCGCGTTCAGCCACGCTCGCTCTCCGTCCCGGTCTCCTCGGTCGAGGACGCGTTCACCCACCGCGCCATCAACTCGATCAGCTCGTCCAGGTCGACGGGCTTGGTGATGTAGTCGCTTGCGCCCGCCGCGAGTGCCGACTCGCGGTCGCCGGGCATTGCCTTCGCGGTGAGGAACACTACCGGCAAGTCCTGGAAGCGTTGGTTGCGCCTGATTCGCCGCGTTGTCTCGTACCCGTCCTGGTCGGGCATCATCGCGTCGATCAGTACGATGTCGACCTCCGGATGTTCGGCCAGCAGCCGGACGCCGTCCGCGCCGTTGTCCGAGTAGAGCACCTGCAGGCCGTGCATCTCGAGCGCGCTGGTCAGGGCGAACACGTTGCGCACGTCGTCGTCCACGATCAGCACGGTGGCGCCGTCGAGCTGCCGGCTCGCGGGGCTCACCACGCGGCCGTTCCCGTCCAGCCCCTGGACGATGAGCGGCATGTCCAGCGGTGGCGGCACCGCACCCACCTGTGCCGCTGCGTCCGGCACGGATGGGAACGACAGGATCGGGATCGCATCGAGCACCAG
>JBKOWB010000131.1:0-4383 GCA_046724195.1 Actinomycetota bacterium | reverse complement strand
GTGCCGTCGTGCGGACCTTCCGGTCGTCGACCAGCGAGAGCGCCTACGTCGCCCACGCCCTGCGGGAGGCCCACCTGCTGCACGGCGTCCCGTGGTCGCGGATGGCCGTCCTGCTCCGGTCCACCGCGCTGCAGCTGCCGTCGATGCAGCGCGCCCTCGCCGCCGCCGGCGTCCCGACGGTCACCCACTCCGAGGATCTGCCGCTGCACCTGCAGCCGGCCGTCGCTCCGTTCCTGCTGCTCCTACGGTGCGCGCTCGACCCGGAGGCGCTCGACGAGGAGGCCGCGATCGCGCTGCTGCACTCGCCGCTGGGCGGGGCCGATCCGCTGGCCGAGCGGCGCCTGCGACAAGGATTGCGGGCGCTCGCGCTCGCGGCGGGCGACCGGCGGCCGTCCGGCGAGTTGCTGGTCGACGCCGTGCGGGACCCGGCCGGGCTCGATGTGGTCGAGCGGCGTTGGGCGGCGCCCGCGCAGTCCGTCGCCAGGCTGATCGCTACCGCGCGTGCGGCCGCGGCCGCGCCGGGCGCCACGGCCGAGCAGGTGCTGTGGAGTGTGTGGCGGGAGAGTGGCCTGGCCGAGCGCTGGTACGGCATGAGCACCCGCACCATGCCGGCCGCCACCGATGCCGAGGCGGCGCGGGCGCGGCAGTGGCGGGCGGAGGCGGCCGACCGCGACCTTGACGCCATGGTGGTGCTGTTCGACGCGGCGGCGCGGTTCGTTGATCGGCTGCCGGGCGCGCGTACCGAGGTCTTCCTCGACCATGTCCTGGGCCAGGACCTGCCCGCGGACTCGATCGCGCCCAGCGCCGACCGCGGCGAGGCGGTGCGGCTGATGACCGCCCACGCGGCCAAGGGCCTTGAATGGGACGTCGTTGTCCTGGCGGGCGTCCAGGAAGGCATCTGGCCCGACCTGCGCCTCCGCGGAAGCCTGCTCGGGTCCGAGCGACTCGTCGACGTCCTCGCCGGCCGCGCCGCGTCCGGTGCGGCGGCCGTGGTCGGCCAGACGTCCGCGTTGCTGGACGAGGAGCGGCGCCTGTTCTATGTGGCCGCGACCCGAGCACGCCGCCGGCTCCTCGTCACGGCGGTCGCGTCGGCCAGCGTCGGCGGCTCGGACGGCGAGGAGCAGCCGAGCCGCTTGCTGTCTGAACTCGCCACCACAACCCCCGGCCCCGCCGGCGGCGGCCCCGGCGATTCCGGTCCCGGCGCCGGGGGCCCCGACGATTCCGGCCCCGACGATTCCGGTCCCGATACCCCGGGCCCCGACGATTCAGGCCCCGACGACCCAGGCCCTGGCGACTCCGGCCCCGACGACCCAGGCCCTACAGGATCTTGGTGGGAATCGGCCCCCAGGGGGGCCGAACGGGTCCAAGATCTGGGGGGCCGCGCGGCTGCCGACGACGAGCGTAACGGTGACGGCGCCTGGCGTGACCCGTCCGGTGATGTCGGCGCGGAGTTGCCTGTCGGGCGGCCGCCCCGCGCGCTGACGCTGGCGGCGCTGGTTGCTGAGCTGCGTACCGCTGTGGTCGCTGTGGATGCGACGCCGAGCCGGCGGCGTGCCGCGGCGGCCGAGCTTGCCCGGTTGGCCGCGGCCGGCGTGGCCGGGGCGCATCCCGACGAATGGTGGGGTTTGCGTCCACTGTCGGACGACCGGCCGCTGGTCGATGAGGGCGAGCCGGTCAAGGTGACGCCGTCCTCGATGGAGAGTGCGTTGCGGTGCAGCCTGCGCTGGCTGCTCGAACGGCACGGCGGCGCGGCGCCGCCCGGTCCCGCCCAGGGCGTCGGCAACCTGGTGCATGCTGCCGCGATGCTGGCCGAGGACGCCAACGCCGACCGGGAGCAGTTGGTCGAGTACGTGTCGGCGCGGTTCGACGCGATCGAGCTGGCCGCGCGCTGGCTGGCCGGTCCCGAACAGGAGCGAGCCCAGGACATGGTGGACAAGCTGCTGCGTTGGCTCGCCAAGAACCCACGCCGGCTGCTGGCCATCGAGCACGAGTTCACCGTGCGGCTCGACGATCCGACCCGGCCGATCCAGCTGACCGGGCGGGTGGACCGGCTCGAGGTGGACGACCAGGGTCGCCTGGTGGTCATCGATCTGAAGACCGGCAAGTCGACGGCCGTGACCGCGTCCGATGTGGAGGACCACGCCCAGCTGGCCGGCTACCAGGTTGCCGTGGACGCCGGCGCGTTCCACGATTACGGCGCGCAGAGCGGCGGCGCGGCGCTTGTGCAGCTCGGGCCGGGCAAGGACGCGCGCGAGCAGATGCAGCCTCCACTGACCGAGACCACGGATCCGGGCTGGGCCTACGCGATGGTCCGCCGTACCGCCGACACTATGGCGGCCGCGACGTTCTCGGCCGTGGCCAACGCCAAGTGCCGGGTCTGTCCGGTGCGGACGGCCTGCCCGATCTCGGGCAACGGTCGCCAGGTCGTCGAGCCGCCGTCGGAAGGTGGCGCGTGACCCAGCCGAGCCTCTTCGCCGAAACGCCCGCCCGTCCGCGGCGCCGCGCCGATTTGGGGCCCCGTTACACCCCGCTCGAGCTGGCCAAGCTGTTGCGGCTGCATGCGCCCACGCCGGAGCAGACGGCGATCATCGCGGCGCCCGTCGAGCCGGTGCTGGTGGTCGCGGGGGCCGGTTCCGGCAAAACCGAAACGATGGCCTCGCGGGTGGTCTGGCTCGTGGCCAACGGGTACGCCCATCCGGACGAGATCCTGGGACTCACGTTCACCCGCAAGGCCGCCGGCGAGCTGGCGCACCGGGTGCGGACCCGGCTCGGCCAGCTGATCCGGCGGATCGGTCGGGACGCGGCGTTCGCGGGCGAGGCCACGGTCTCGACCTACCACTCGTACGCGGCCCGGGTGGTGACCGAGCACGGGCTGCGGGCCGGTTACGAGCCGTCCGCCCGGCTGCTCACCGAGGCCGCGCGTTGGCAGATCGTCGACTCGCTGGTGCGCTCGTACACGGGGGAGATGACCGGCCTGAACCGCGCGCCCGCCACCGTCACGGACGACGTGCTGGCGCTCTCCGCCGAGCTGGCCGAGCACCTGGTCACGCCGGACGAGCTGGCGGCCTGGACCGGGCGGTTCTTCGCCGAGGTGCAGGAGTTGCCGGGCCGGGTCTACTCCGATGTCGGCGACATGCTGCAGCGCCAGCGGCACCGGCTGACGCTGTTGCCGCTGGTCCGGGCGTACCAGAAACGCAAGCTCGACATCGAGGCGATGGACTTCGGTGACCAGGTGGCCCGGGCCGCGCTTGTGGCCCGCGACTACCCCGAGGTCGGCGCGATCGAGCGTGGGCGGTTCAAGATCGTACTGCTGGACGAGTACCAGGACACCAGTCACGCGCAGGTCGTGCTGCTCAATTCTCTGTTCGGCGGCGGCCACCCGGTCACCGCGGTGGGCGACCCGTGCCAGTCGATCTACGGTTGGCGTGGCGCGTCGGCCGGCACGCTGGACCGCTTCCCGGCCGAGTTCACCGGACCGGGCGGCCGCGAGGCCTGGGTGCTGAACCTGACCCGGAGCTGGCGCAACCGGCCGGAGATCCTCCGGGTCGCGAACGCGCTGTCGCGGCCGTTGCGGGCGGCCGGCGCCCGGGTGGCCGAGCTGGTCCCGGCGCGCCGGGTGGCCGAGCGGGTCGGCGGCCGGACGGTCGCGTGCGCGCTGCTGCCCACCTACGCGGATGAGGCCGGATGGATCGCCGACTCGATGCTGGCCGCCTGGCGCTCCGCGGCCCGGATGCCGGACACGCCGGCCGCCGACATCCCGATCGAGAAGCGGCCGACCAGCGCGGTGCTGGTCCGGGTACGCAGCCAGATCCCGGCCCTCGAGGAGGCGCTGCGCGCGCGCGGCCTGCCGGTGGAGGTGGTCGGCCTGGGCGGTCTGCTGGACACCCCCGAGGTACGCGACGTCGTGTGCACGCTGCGCGTACTCGCCGACCCGACCGATGGGGCTTCGCTGTTGCGGCTGCTGACCGGCGCCCGGTGGCGGATCGGCCCGCGCGACCTGGTCGCGCTGCACCGCCGGTCCCGCGCGCTCGCCGCGGCCCGCGCGTCGGTGGCTTCCGCCGAACCCGAGGACATCGTGGCCGACCGGCTCGACGACGCCACGCTCGTGGAGGCGATGGCCGACCTCGGTGCGGCCCAGCAGTACTCGGCCGAGGGCTACGCCCGCCTGCGGGCCTTCAGCCGGGAACTCGCCGAGCTGCGGCACCGGCTCGACCAGCCGCTGCCCGACCTGCTGGCCGACATCGAGCGGACCATCGGGCTGGATGTCGAGGTCGCCGTACGCGGCTGGGGCGCCGGTGACGCCGGACTCGCACGCGGACACCTGGACGCGCTCGGCGACGTGTCGGCCCGGTACGCGAGCGACGCCGACGGCGGCACGCTGGC
>JBKOWB010000242.1:0-3668 GCA_046724195.1 Actinomycetota bacterium | reverse complement strand
GGGGTGGTGCGGCGCCGGCCGGCGGCTGTGCTCCGGACGAGGCGTCGGCGGGTCGGCCGGGCGCTGGCGTCGGGGCCGGCTTGCGCAGCGCGCTAAGGTCCACCGCGCCGCGGGTGAAGATCGACGGAGTGGTCTTCGGGTCGCTCATGGTTACCTAGTCTCGCACGCAGGCGTGGCGGTTCGCCCGGCCGCCGGGCGGGTGATATCGGACGTCACAGCAGGCGGGAACCGCCCTCGCGCTAGAACCGGGCCGGCTCGCGGTAGACGCCCCACTCGCCGCGGAGCGCGTCGCAGATCTCGCCGAGGGTGGCCTCCGCCCGCGCCGCGTCGAGCATTGCCGGGATCATGTTCTCCTCGGTACGCGCGACCGCCACGAGCCGGTCCAGCGCGTCTTTCACCCGTACCCCGTCGCGGTTGGTCTTGCGGGCCGCCAGGTCGCGCCGCTGCGCGACCTCGACCTCGTGGGACACGCGGAGGATCTCCAGGTCCTTGGCGACCGTGGCGGTGTGCGCGTTCACGCCGACGATCTTCTTGTCGCCTTTCTCGAGAGCCTGCTGGTAGGCGAACGCCGCCTCGGCGATGTTGGCGGTGAACCAGCCGTCCTCGATGCCACGCAGGATGCCGGCGGTCATGCTGCCGTCGTGGCCCAGCGCCCGGATCCGGGTGAAGATCTCCTCCGCCTCCGCCTCGATGCGGTCGGTGAGCGCCTCCAGGTACCAGGATCCGCCGAGCGGGTCCGCGACGTTGATCACACCGGTCTCCTCCATCAGCACCTGCTGGGTGCGCAGCGCGATCTCGGCGGACTCGTCGGTGGGCAATGCGAGCGTCTCGTCGAGCGCGTTGGTGTGCAGGGAGTTCGTCCCGCCGAGGACCGCGGCGAGTGCCTCGACGGCCGTCCGCACCACGTTGTTGACCGGCTGCTGCGCGGTCAGCGACACTCCCGCGGTCTGCGTGTGGAACTTCAACCAGAGCGCCTTCTCGTTGGTCACGCCGTACTCCTCGCGCAGGTGCCGGGCCCAGATCCGGCGGGCGGCGCGGAACTTGGCGATCTCCTCGAAGAAGTCGATGTGCGCGTCGAAGAAGTAGCTCAGCCCCGGCGCGAACTGATTGACATCCATGCCCCGACGCAACCCGAGCTCGACGTATCCGAAGCCGTCGGCCAGCGTGTAAGCGAGTTCCTGCGCCGCGGTCGAGCCGGCCTCGCGAATGTGGTAGCCGCTCACCGACAACGGCTTGTACCGGGGGATCTCGCGGGCGCAGTACTCCATCAGGTCGCCGATGAGCCGCAGGTGCGGCTCGGGCGCGAAGAGCCACTCCTTCTGCGCGATGTACTCCTTGAAGATGTCGGTCTGCAGCGTGCCATCGAGCTTGCCGAGGTCGGCGCCCTGCCGCTCGGCCGCGACCAGGTACATGCAGAAGATCGGCACGGCCGGTCCGGAGATCGTCATGCTCGTGGTGACGTCCTGCAGCGCGATGCCGTCGAAGAGGATGTCCATGTCGGCGGCCGAATCGATGGCGACGCCGCAGTGCCCCACCTCGCCCAGCGACTGCGGATCATCGGAGTCGCGGCCCATCAGCGTCGGCATGTCGAACGCCACGGAGAGACCACCGCCACCCGCGGCCAGAATCATCTTGTAGCGCGCATTGGTCTGCCGCGCGTTGCCGAACCCGGCGAACTGCCGGATGGTCCAGGTCCGTCCGCGATAGCCGGTCGGATACAGACCCCGGGTGTACGGGTATTCGCCCGGCCAGCCGATCCGCTCGAAGCCGTCGTAGGCGCTGCCTTCGGATGGACCGTAGACCGGGTCGACCGCCATCTGCGAGAGCGTGGTGAAGTCGGCGTCCCTCTTGCGCGCCGCGTCGTAGCGCTGCTGCCAGCGCTCCCGACCGGCGGCGATGTCGGCTGCGTCCATGCGGCACATGGTATGCGAAAGAGCTGAACGATCGCTAAGGGCGCTAGGTTTTCGCGATGACCTTGCGGGATCCCCGGTACGCGGCCGCCGCCCGGCTGTGCACATTCGCGGCCATGGTCGCCGGCGTGGTGCTCGAGGCCAGCGGGCCGACCACGCTCGTCGGCCTGCTTCCGTACTTCACGATCCAGAGCAATATCGCGTACGGGATCTACGCCGCGTGGGCCGCCGCCCGCGCGCGCCGCGGCGACCTGGAGACATCCGCGCCGGTCAAGGGTGCGGTCACGCTGTACGTGGCGATCACCGGCCTGGTCTACCACCTGGTCCTCGCCAACCCGGCCAGCGCCTTCTACGCGGGCCCGACGCATTTCACCCCCGCCGAGGCGGTCGGCAACCAGCTGCTGCACACCGTGGTCCCGCTCCTGGCCGTGCTCGACTGGCTGGTGTTCGATCGGCGCCGCCGCTACTGCTGGCGGTACGCGCTGTACTGGCTGGCAGGCCCGCTGGCCTACCTCGGCTTCGCGGTCGTCCGCGGGCTGGCCGAGCACACATACCCGTACCCGTTCCTCGACGTGAACGACCTGGGGTACGGCGGTCTGGCGGTCAGCGCCGCCGGCTTCGCGCTCGCCTTCTGGGTTCTGGGTCTGCTGTTCGTGCTCATCGACCGGATCCCGACGAGCCGGAAGGAATCGGCCCGCGAAGCCCATGAACCGGCGTAGGCCGGCCACCGGTCTCGCGCTCAGAGCTGGTGGTCGAGGATCCAGGCCTGCGGGTTTCCCCTCCGGTAGAGCATCTTCATGAGCAGGGGCGTGACCGCGTCGCGGATGGCCGCGCCCACCGGGCCGGCGGTCTTCGCGTTGCCGTTGCGCTTGCCGTACGCGACGACCTTCTCCACCCGGCGGCGGCGGGCCCGCTCGTAGTCGGCCAGCGCCGCCGGGACCGCACGTCGCGCGCCCAGGCAGCGGCCCAGCGTCACGGCATCCTCCATGGCCATCGAGGCGCCCTGCCCCGATGACGGGGAGGCGGCGTGCGCGGCGTCGCCCACCAGCACCGTACCGCCGGCCCGCCAGATCGGGACCCGCGGCAGGTCGTACGTGTTCCACGGGCCGAGCACGTCCCCGGTCGCGCGGATGATGGCGGCGGCCGGGATCGCATCGTCGGCGAACAGATCCAGCAGGTACGCCCGCCAGCTGGCCTCGGTCCACTCGCCGCGCTCCATCGGGCGCTTCTGCGGCGGGTTGGCGAACCACCACACCGAGCCGTCCGGCGCCGCACTCCAGCCGAAGAACGCACGCCTGCCGAACGCCATGGAGACCACGCCGGGCGTGCGATCGACGTCCGCCTGGATCGGCTCGGTCGTGAAACCCCCGGCGTTGAGCAGGCCGAGGTAGCGCGGCTCGGGCGCGACCGGGTCGAGCAGCTTGCGGGTACGCGAGTTCAGCCCGTCCGCGCCGATCAGCAGGTCGCCGTCCACCGAGCTGCCGTCCTCGAACGTCGCGGTCACGCCGTCCGCCCGGTTGTCCAGTCCGACCAGCCGCTTCCGGTACGAGATGGCGATGCCCCGCCGGGTCGCCTCAGCCCGCAACGCGGCGTAGAGGTCGGCCCGCCGGATGGTCGTGGTCGTCGTGCCGTCCGGCCGCGGACCGCCGAGCGGCAGCTCGGCGAACTGCCGGCCGGCGCCGTTGCCCAGCCTCAGCGTGGGTGTGGGGAAGCCGGCCGACAGCAGCGTGGTCGGGTCGAGGTCCAGCACGCGGAGGG